>DXDC01000012.1 GCA_019115685.1 Candidatus Agrococcus pullicola | reverse complement strand
CACACAGCCCCTGGTTTTCCACAGTCGGAGTGGTGCGGAACTTCTGCTCGGCAGCCGAGCAGTAGAGTCGGTGCGGTGGTGTCGCGCACACTTCCAGCGACACGAAGTCGAAGAGGGAACATGGCCGATTTAACGAAGGTACGGGTGTGGGCGGATGCGCTGATCCGGCTGCACCTGAACGACACGTGGTCGTTCGCCTTCGACAATGCGAAGACCAGAGCGGGCCTCACGAACTACACGAAGCGGACGATTACCGTCTCCCGCTACCTCGCGAGCAAATGGGACGACGACGACATTCACCAGACGCTCCTCCACGAAGTCGCGCACGCGATGGTCGGGCCGAAGGCGGGCCACGGCCCCGAGTGGCGCCGTGTTGCGCGCGACATCGGCTATATCGGTGGTCGCACGCACCGCGGCGAGATCGCGTCCGAGACGGCGAAGTGGATCGGGGTCTGCCCGCGCTGGCACGAGCACTTCCGCTTCCGGAAACCAACGCGCATTGCAAGCTGCATGCACTGCGCGCCGGGCAGTCGCGGCTTCAACCCTCGGTACGTGATCCGCTGGCGCGCAAGGCGGTGAGGGCTCGCCCGCTCAGTGCTCCTGCGTGCTCTTGCGGGCTGCTCCCCAGTTGCCGTCCACGCCCTGTACGTCCTCGGCGTGCTTGTCGATCCGCGTCAACTCCTCTTCGCTGAACTCCAGGTTCTCGAGCGCTGCCACGTTGTGCTCGAGCTGCTCGACCCGCGACGCCCCAAGCGTGAGCGACGTCATCCGCGCATCCCGCAGCGCCCAGGCGAGCGCCATCTGCGCAAGCGACTGCCCGCGGCTGTCGGCGATGTCGTTCAGCGCCCGCAGCGCGGTGACGGATTTCTCTACGGTTACCGGATTCACGGTCGAGCCGCTGCGTGCCGCGCGCGAGCCCTCGGGCACCCCGTTCAGGTACTTGCCCGTCAAGAGCCCCTGCGCGAGCGGCGTGAAGCCGATCATGCCGATGCCGAGCTCTCCGCAGGTATCTACGAGTCCGTCGGTTTCGATCCAACGGTTCAGCATCGAGTACGACGGCTGGTGGATGGTCAGCGGCGTGCCGAGGTCGGCGAGAATCTCGTGCGCCCTGCGGGTGTCGGCAGCCGAGTACGACGAGATGCCGACGTAGAGCGCCTTGCCGCTCCTGACGATGTCGTGCAGCGCCCGCATCGACTCCTCGAGCGGCGTCTCGGGGTCTGGCCGGTGATGGTAGTAGATGTCGACGTAATCGAGGCCGAGCCGCTGCAGGGATGCGTCGAGACTCGAGATCAGGTATTTGCGGCTGCCGCCGAACTGATAGGGGCCCGGGTCCATGCGCCAACCGGCCTTCGTGGCAATGACGAGGTCGTCACGATGCCCGGCGAGGTCGGTTGCGAGCATCCGGCCGAAATGCCGCTCCGCGGAGCCGGAGGGTGGGCCGTAGTTGTTGGCGAGGTCGAAGTGCGTGATGCCGAGATCGACCGCACTGCGCACGAGTTCCCGCTGACGTTCGAGTGGTGCGTGCTCGCCGAAGTTCTGCCACAGGCCAAGCGTTATGGGTGAGAGTTTGAGTCCGCTGTTGCCGCTGCGGCGGAAATCCATCTTCGCGAATCGTTCCGGGGAAGGCTGCCAGGTCATTCGGGGTCCTCTCGTGCGGTTGCCGTATCTCGACGATACTCGCGAACTTCGGCCTTCAGCTCGCAAAGTAGTTGAAAAACCTGCGGCCTGGAGGCTCCCGGACAACAGTTTTTCAACTATTCTGCGGCGCAATGGGCATCATCGTTCGGCCCCGGTCTCCTCTTCGGTAGCCTCGGCATCCTTGGCCGCCTGTTGGGCATACACCGCCGCGACCTTGCGGTATACGGGCGTAAACAACGCAGCGGTTGCCGCGATCACCATGATGCAACCGGCCGCGAGGAAGACGAGGGCGATTCCGCGGGCATCCCCCGCCCCCAGCAGCGGTTCGAGGATGCGCGCACCACGCTCCCCGCGTGCGAACGGGATGATCCACGCCTCGGCGATGGGAGCTATCAGAAATGCGGTGATGGGTGCGGCAGCAGCTTCGAAAGCTCCCGCGAATCCGAACACACGACCCTGTCTCTCGAGCGGGACGACTCGCTGGATGATCGTCTGCTCGGCAGCCTCGATGGCCGGTACGAGCAGCATGTAGAACCAGATGCCGACGACGAGCAGCCATTCCCACTCGCGAATCGAGAGCAGTGCCCCGATCAGACCCATGACAATGACGGCGAGCAAGAGCGTTCGCAGCGGGTTCTTCCCGAGCCCGAACTTGCCGACGAGCGCTCCCCCTACGAGGAATCCGGTGGCCGCGACAGCGAACCACACGCCCCACCACTGCACCGTGAACAGCTCGATGCCGTACGGATCCAGCAGTGCCATGTAGACGCCGCCGACGAAGTTGTTGAATGTCGAGAAGATGATGAGCGCGAAGAGGCCCGGAATCGCCATGACTGCGAGCCATGAGCCGCGGAGGTCGAAGCCGCCGTGGGCATCCGTCGCGGCGGGGCGCAGCTCCTCCGGCATGCGCAGGAACAGCAGGTGGAAGAAGACGATCGCAGTGAGAACAACGGCGATGATGACGGTCAGGCCCATGCCGAGTAATCCGATAGACAGCCCTGAGAACACGCTCGTGACGATGAAGGCGAGCCCCTGCACCATGCCTACGTAGCCGTTCGCGTTCGCCCGCGTGTCAGGGTCGATCAGGATCGTGACGACCGTCGAGAGCGCAACATTGCGCAAATTCTCGACGACCGCGCCGATGAGCGCGATGACCGAGAAGAGCCAGAACCACGGCTGCCGTAGATCGAGCATCGAATCGATCGGGGTCAGGAAGAACACGACCCCCGACAGTGTGAACATCACGAGGGTGAATCCGCCCGCGAACCGCATCACGCCCAGCTTGCGGAATCTATCGACGAATGTGCCGAAGCTGATGCTGGTGAGCGCGATCAGCAACATGAATGCGCCACCGATCACGCCGGTTGCGATGACGTTACGGGTCTCGTCGTAAATCCAGAACGTGATCGCGAACCAGAGGTAACTCGTTGTGACGTTTGCGAAAGCGGTGTTCACGAGGATGCCCGCGAACGTTCGGTGGCGAGCTTTCGCCGGTCGCGCCGAGCAGTCGACGGCTGACAAATCGACCAGGTCGGCCGAACCCTCCGTCGGGAGCGGCCCCGTGGGAGTCGGACCGCTTGGGATCCCCGACGATGGGTCCGGGGCGGGAGGCTCGTGTGTATCGTTACCCACGGATGGATCGTACTGACGTCGGCCTTTTCGATGAAAGGGCGATTGCACGAAAGCGCGTGTCAACGCCGGGGCGTTCTTGGTCTCGCGCGGCCTGCACTGCGTGCGCTGACTCCACCAGGGATACCAAAACGCGGTAGGAGCCGACTGATGACACGAATCACCTCACGACGCCGGAAGCTGGCTATCGGATCGATCTCTGCCGCATTGCTCTTGAGCGGATGTACGCTCGGGCAGACTTCGGTTCCGGAACTCGCTGACGTTCAGCTTTCGCCGGTTGGCGACAATGGCCAGTGGTTCCACGACGAGTACCGCAACGGCCTCGGCAGCTCCTACACAACAGAGAACAACGTTTGCGGCATCGCCAACGGTCTCATCATCGAAGACAACCGCAAGGAGTCGCCACTTTCCACCACGATTCAAGCCCACAGGCTCATCGATGGTGAGCTTGCCTGGGAGCGAGACGCTGCCCACTGCGCCTTGGATTCGGATATGCGCGACAACATCCTGGTCCGGGAATTCATCGATAGAATCGTGAGCTGGCACCTCGTCGATCTCGAAACCGGCGAGATCGAATACACGCTCGATCTCGGAAACGAGGTGCAGTCCGTCAGTCGAGCATTCAGCACCCCGAGCACCGAGGTACTGGTCACGGACCAGAGCACGATGCTCGGTGTCGCCTCCGGCGTCGTCGAGTGGGAACTGGCGATAGACGGTTCTTCGACTTACTTTCCGCTGGACAACGGCTACCTCGGCATCCAGAACGGGATGGAGGGCTGGATCATAGTAATCGACGCCGACACCGGCGAGGAGATCCTCGAGCGAACCGAGGTGGATACCCACGGCCTCACATGGGCGAGCGACGGGTACATACTGAAAATCAACGAGAGTGCTCCGGAGTACGCTTTCTTCGACGTACTGGGCGACGAAGTCGACCGGACTACCGGGGAGTCCCAGTTCGGTTTCTTCCCACGACCGGCTTCGGGCATCACGTTTCCCCTGGACGATCACCTTCGCGCTGGAACCGTCGTCGCGGTCGACGCCTCCGGAGCCCCCGCGATCCTGACGCAGCCCAGCGGCCATACACTCTTCACACGAGAAGCTCGTGTGAACGACTCCGAGTTCGGCTACTTCATCCCTTCCGGCCTGAGCAGAGACGGCTCGCTCGTGCTGTTCAGCAACGATGAGGGGTTCACGATCGCGAACCTGCAGGGAGAAGTGGTTTTCGATGTCGAGTCGTCTCTGACAAGCAACAGGCACAGCGTGCAGGGCGGTTTTATCGTGCTCACGGACGGCACTACGACCGAAGTCCACCTCCCCGCAGAGGCATAATCACCCGTGACGCGCACACATCTAGTGGCGTGACCCGGGAAGATGCCGGCGGCGCGCACACGCGACGCTGCATAGTCAACCAGCGCGCACATAACGTCCTTGACGCATTCGCAACAAGCTCCGATGGTCTCCTCACGTCGCGGCGACCGTAGCTAAGCGTTCCTGAGGAACTCTCTACCGAAATCGTCGTACCTGCGCGCGGCCCATGACAAATTTTTACGGGTGTTCCTATCGAAGGGCTCCCAGGTGGGCGAGCGCAGCGCGGATCAGCGACCCGCGTCCGCCCTCCATCTCCTCTGCGATCAGCTCGCTCGCTGCGGCCTCCGGTGTGAGCCAGGTGAGCTCGAGGGCATCCTGTCGTGGCAGGCAGTCCCCGCCGACCGGCACCACGTAGCAGAGCGAGACCGCGTGCTGTCGATCGTCGGTGTACAGCCCGCCGTTCGGCAGCGGAAAGTATTCCGCGACTTGGAACGGCACCGGCGACGCAGGCATCTGCGGGATAGCCATTGGGCCGAGGTCTTTTTCCAGGTGCCGCTCGAGCGCATCCCGCACGCTCTCTCCGTACATGACCCTTCCGCTCACGATCAGCCTCGTGATTTCGCCGGCATCGTTCGCTCGCAGCAGCGTGCCTACCGCGGTCACCTGGCCGACGGCGTCGATGCGGATGGGCACGGCCTCGACGTACAGGATGGGCAGTTTGCGTCTGGCCTCGTGAAGGTCGTCTTCACTCAGCCAGCCGGGGTTGGGGTCTGGTGTTCGCACTGCCATGCGACCATTCTGCCGTAGGGGTCGTGTTCCGCGAGGCTCCTGTTCCCTCGCGTCGTGCCTCCCGGCTACTCGGCGCCCCGAGACTCGGCCCGTCTGACGCCGCGCTTTTTGGCCCGCCGCCCGCCGTGCCGGGGCCAAAATCTCGGTCGCGGAGCGGGAGCCAACCCTGCATGCGGGGTTAGCTCTCCGAATAGACCGATTTTTTGGCCCCGACCTCGAACCGGTAACCTCACCGAAGTCTGCCACGATGGGATGCGAGTGAAGGGGGCCCGATGGTCGAGATCGAACCCGGTGCTGTGCT
>DXDC01000094.1 GCA_019115685.1 Candidatus Agrococcus pullicola | reverse complement strand
CTCCTCGCCGTTTCCTTCATGGCGCGGGCCGAGATGCGCGCCTTCATCTCGGAGACGACCTTCTCGAGCACCGTGTTCGAGGCAGCTTTATCCTCGCGCTTGCTCGAATCGAACCGCTCGTTCAAGGCACCCTGCACGACCTGCGACACGATCTGTCGGACAGCGGGGGTGCCGAGCACCTCCTTGGTCTGACCCTCGAACTGCGGCTCCGGCAACCGAACCGTGACGATCGCCGTCAGCCCGGCCAGAATGTCGTCCTTTTCCAGCTTGTCCTTGCCCGCCTTCAACCGTCTTGCATTCTGCGCAACCCGGTCGCGCAGCACCTTCGTCATGGCCTGCTCGAAGCCGGCCAGATGCGTTCCGCCCTTCGGCGTCGCGATGATGTTCACGAACGACTGCACCGTCGTTTCGTAGCCGGTCCCCCAACGGAGAGCGACGTCGACTTCACAACTGCGTTCAACTTCTTGCGAGACCATGTGGCCGGACGCTTCGTCCAGCACCGGTACGGTCTCCTTGAACGCCCTCCGCCCGGAGCACCGCCAAACCTGCGTCAGTTCTGCATCCGGAGCGAGATACTCGACGAACTCACCGATCCCACCTTCGTAGCGGAACTCCTGTTGGACCGGCTCGTCCCCGCGCTCATCGATGAGACGGATGCCCAACCCTGGAACAAGGAAGGCCGTCTGTCGTGCCCGTCGCACAAGCTGATCGAACAAGAAATCGGCATCGCGAGTGAAGATCTGCGGATCAGCCCAGTACCGCACACGGGTACCGGTCTTCTTCTTCGCTACCTTGCCGATCTTATGCAGTTCGCTGCCGTCAGCGAAGAGCTCGTGCGGGTTATCGGGTCGGACTCCCCCACTGTCATCGAAGCGAACTGGAACGCCTCGGTGAAAACTCATCGCCCACGTCGCTCCGTCGCGGTCAACTTCGACGTCCAGTCGTTCCGACAAAGCGTTCACGACCGACGCACCCACTCCGTGCAGACCTCCCGAAGACGAATATGCGCCGCCTCCGAACTTTCCTCCCGCGTGGAGTTTGGTAAAGATGACTTCGACGCCCGTCAGACCGGTTCGCGGTTCAATATCGATCGGAAGACCGCGCGCACTGTCACGTACCTCGACACTGCCATCACCGTGCAGGACTACATCAATGCTGTCGCCGTGTCCGCCGAGAGCCTCGTCGACGGAGTTGTCGATGATCTCCCAGAGGCAATGCATGAGGCCCCGCGAATCGGTTGAACCGATGTACATGCCGGGGCGCTTCCGGACCGCCTCGAGGCCCTCGAGCACGGAAAGCTGCCGTGCGGAATAATCTGCTGCCAACGCGTAACTCCTGTTCGTGACGTATCGATAGTAGGCAGGTGGCGGCCCGTCCGCACGCTCCCACGCGGCAGTGTGCACCACTACGCCAGAGGCGAACCGGCCGGCTCCAAGGCGCAATCGCGGTCATTCGTATGACACGATGGATACACGTTGAAGGAGGTCACGATGGAACAGACGATTTCACTGGATCGGCAGCAGGAGGCCACAGCGCCTCTCTCCGCACTGGACCGCTGCGACAGCTGCGGTGCACAGGCGTATGTCCGCGTCATGATGGCTTCCGGCCCGCTGCTCTTCTGCGCGCACCACGCGACGAAGCACCGGGAGAAGCTGCATCCGCTCGCCGAGATGTGGCACGACGAGACATCCAAGCTGACGGAGGAGTAAACCTCTTCCCGGCAAATGCAGAAGGGCCCCGGTATCACCGGGGCCCTTTCTCATACCTACTACTCGAGATAGTCGCGCAGAGCCTGCGAGCGAGAAGGGTGACGGAGCTTCGCCATCGTCTTCGACTCGATCTGGCGGATGCGCTCTCGGGTGACACCGAACGTGTCACCGATCTGGTCGAGCGTCTTCGGCATGCCGTCGCCGAGCCCGAAGCGCATCTTGATCACGCCCGCCTCGCGCTCGGACAGCGAGTCGAGCAGCGATTCGAGCTGGCGCTGCAGCATCGTGAATCCTACGGCGTCTGCCGGCACGACCGCCTCGGTGTCTTCGATGAGGTCACCGAACTCGGAGTCGCCGTCCTCGCCGAGCGGAGTGTGCAACGAAATCGGCTCGCGACCGTATTTCTGCACCTCGACGACCTTCTCCGGTGTCATATCGAGCTCGTGGGCGAGCTCCTCCGGCGTCGGTTCCCGACCGAGGTCCTGCAGCATCTGTCGCTGCACGCGCGCGAGTTTGTTGATGACCTCGACCATGTGCACGGGAATACGGATGGTACGTGCCTGGTCTGCCATGGCTCGCGTGATCGCCTGGCGAATCCACCAGGTCGCGTAGGTCGAGAACTTGAATCCCTTCGTGTAGTCGAACTTCTCGACGGCACGAATAAGACCGAGGTTTCCCTCCTGGATCAGGTCGAGGAACTGCATTCCACGACCCGTGTATCGTTTCGCGAGCGAAACAACGAGACGCAGGTTGGCGCCGAGGAGGTGGCTCTTCGCCCGCTGTCCGTCGCGCGCGATCGCCCGCAGTTCGCGCTTGAGCTTCGGTGTGAGATCGGTCGCCGTGTCGAGTTTCTCTTCTGCGAACAGGCCGGCCTCGATACGCATCGCGAGGTCTACTTCTTCCGCAGCGTTCAGCAGGGCTACCTTACCGATCTGCTTCAGGTAGTCCTTGACCGGGTCGACGGTTGCGCCGGTAATCTGCGTCGCGCTGGGCGAAGTGTCCTCGTCGCGCGACGTAATGACCATCGCATCCTTCGGCAGGGCCTTGCGCGCCTGCTCGGCCTGTTCCTTCTGCTCGTCCTGCTCTTCGGCATCCTCTTCGGGCGTCTCCGACTCGATGATCTCGTCGATCTCGTTGATCTTCTTCTTCGCCGAAGTGCGCTTTGCAGCGGTCTTCTTGGTTGTCTTCTTCGCAGCCGGCTTCGATGCGGTGCTGGACTTCGCAGCCGCGGTTGCCTTCGCAGTTGTCTTCTTCGCAGCCGGCTTCTTCTCTGACTCGGTCTTGTCGACCGACTTCGACGCGGCCGTCTTCTTGGCCGCAGCCGTTTTGTTCGTCGTCTTCGCCTTACTCGCGGTGGTTGTCGAGCTTGCGGTCTTCTTCGCGGCAGTCTTCGACGCGGCGCGTGTCGAAGAGGCGCGCTTGGTCGCGGTCTTGGTGGTGCCCGTCGACTCTTCTGCCGCGGTGTCTACCGCGGACTCTGTGACTGTCTTTTTTGCCGGGGACATGACGCTCCTGTCCGTGCTTGATTGCCAGAACGTGTTTTCGGGCAGTCGTTAGACCCATGTCAAGTGGGCGTTGAACCGTCACACTTGCACAGGTCTCGTTACAATTATAACCGCATCGCGCACTATCGCATTCCCGGCGATTCTTCAAGACCCCGAAACGTCCGTCACTGTTGCAGCGGATCGTCCCCCTGCCCTTGCTGCATCGCCAGAAAGCGTTGAAGATCGGCGGCGATTTCGTCTGCTGAAGGCACGTCGCCATCCTCGTCGACCAGGGGTGAACGAATGTCAGAGCCCTCCATGAAGGCGTCGTATCGTGCCTCCAGCGCGTGCACGAGCGTACGGAGCTCCTCGTGCGACGCGACCTGCTCAGACACCAGCTGCTGAAACTCCCGTTCACTCTCGAGCAGCGCGTCGGTGCGGAACACCAGACCCGTCGCGTTCGTGATCGACTCCAACGCCTTCAGAGCGGGACCGGCGAATCCGGTATTACCGATGTAGTGGGGCACCAGGATGCAGAACGACACGAACGGCCAATGCTCAGACAGCCGGTACTCGAGTAAGTGCATCACTGAGGCGGGCAGCTCCGTACTCGGCTGCCACGCCGAATATTTATCGATGAGTTCGCGCTGATTCCCCGAAACCGTCGTAGCCAACGGGCGAGTGTGCGGTACTGGCATCCCGAACGAGAGGATGCTCGTTATCGTCGACACTTCAAGCTGTTCGGCAAGCTCGGCCACCTCGGCCGTGAATCGCTCCCACATCCAGTCCGGCTCCGGGCCCGTCAGCAGAAGAAACTCGCGTCCGGCATCGTCCGTGACAATCGATAGCTCGATCGTGTGCGGTGCGTAGCCCTCGAGGTGATCCTCGTTGAATCGGATTTGCGGCCGACGCGAGCGGTGGTCGATAAGGAGATCCGTGTCGAAGTCGGCGACAGCGCGGTGTTCCAGCGTGTCGAGGAGTGTCGACGCCACCAGTTCTGCGGTATTGCCCGCATCGGCGAATCCGTGCATGGAGATCACGAGATGCAGGCCCTTCGGCACTCTCTCGAAGTCCTGGGCGGGGTCGTACAATCGCCTCGT
>DXDC01000093.1 GCA_019115685.1 Candidatus Agrococcus pullicola | reverse complement strand
GACGCGCACCAACGCATCCGCGCCCTACCCGTCGAGGGCGTCCGGGCCCTGCTCGACCAGTACCTTGAATTGGGCAGCATCGAGCACCCGAACCCCGAGGTCCTTCGCCTTCGTGAGTTTTGACCCCGCTCCCGGCCCCGCTGCAACGAAATCGGTCTTTTTCGAAACGCTCGACGCTGCTTTGCCTCCGGCCGCGATGATGGCCTCCTTGGCGCCATCTCGAGTAAAGCCCTCCAGGGTTCCGGTAGCCACGACCGTCAATCCGCTCAGAACGCCTTCGACGTTCTTCTTCGCGCCGGGCCCCGGATGGTCGGGAACGGCGAATCGGACGCCGGAACCGCGCCAGCGCCTGATGATCTCCCTGTGCCATTCGATCGACAGCCATTCCGTGATCGCATCCGCGATCGTCGGCCCGACGCCCTCGACCTCGGAGAGCTGCTCGGGCGTGGCGTCCTCGATGGCTTCCAGCGAGCCGAACCAGTCGGCCAGTGCCCTGGCTGCCACGGGCCCGACATGGCGGATGTTGAGCGCAACAAGCTGTCGCCACAGCTCCTTGGTCTTGGCGACCTCCAGTTGATCGATGAGCGTTTGGGCCTGAGCCGAAGGGTACGTTACCGGCACTCGCTTGAGCCCGGCCTGACGTCGTTCCTGCGCGCTGAGCCCATCCGCATCGCTCGGGTACTCGTGCTGCACGCGCTGGAACGGCCTGCGGATCACTGGCTGTCCGTGCTCATCTACCCGGGGCTCCCCGGTCTCCGCATCGCGCACGATGACTTCGATCGGTACGAGCTGGTCGACGGTGAGATCGAACAGCGCAGCTTCGGTCACCAGTGGCGGTTCCTCGGGCGTGCTGGGCTGCGTCAGCGCGGCCGCCGTCACCTCGCCGAGGGCCTCGATGTCGAGGCAGTTGCGTGAACCGATGTGCTCGACCCGCCCGCGCACCTGCGCCGGGCACGATTCCGCATTCGGGCAGCGGAGATCGACGTCGCCCTCTTTCATCGCCCGCAGCTCCGCGCCGCACTCGGGGCAGGCATCCGGCATTACGAACGCGCGTTCGCTGCCGTCACGCAGATCCACGACGGGCCCGAGCACTTCCGGGATGACGTCGCCGGCCTTCCGCAGCACGATGGTGTCGCCGATGAGAACGCCCTTCTCGACCACGACATCCCTGTTGTGCAGCGTGGCCTGCCGCACGACCGAACCCGCCACTTTGACGGGCTCCATGATCGCGTACGGGGTTGCCCTGCCCGTGCGCCCAACGCCGACTGCGATATCGAGCAGCTTCGTGTGCACCTGCTCGGGCGGGTATTTGAATGCGATCGCCCAACGCGGCGCACGGGATGTGCTTCCGAGCTCCCGTTGTGAATCGAAGCCGTCGACTTTTACGACTACCCCGTCGATATCGTGCTCGAGACCTGTGCGACGCCCCCCGAACTCGTCGACGTATGCGAGTACATCGTCGTCGCCGTCTAGCACGCGCACGTAGCGGCTGGTGGGCAGTCCCCACGACTCCAGCAGCTCGTACACTTCGCTCTGCGACGACACCGCCGGCTCCCACGCACCGATGCCGTGCACGATCAACTGCAGTTTCGTCAGCCTCGCGAGCCCAGCCTCCTCGTCGAGCCCGGTCTTCTGCGCGAGCTGCTGCCTCAAACCGCCCGCTGCCGCGTTCCTCGGATTCGCGAGCGCGGGGAATCGTCGCGCCGCCGATTCGGCCAACCGCTCCTCATCAATCGACCCGCCGATCCGGTCGGCCACGTACCGTTCGCGAAGGTCGGCCTGCAGCGCATTGAGAGCGTTGAACGCCTCGTGCGACAAATACACCTCTCCGCGCACCTCAACGATCTCGGGGTGCCCTTCGCCTTCGAGCCGCTGGGGGATGCCGGGGATGCGCCGCACATTCACGGTTACGTCCTCCCCCGTGTAACCGTCGCCCCTTGTCGCAGCCGTAACGAGCTCTCCCCGCTCATATCGCAGCGAAAGCGCAAGTCCGTCGATTTTCAGCTCGCACAACCATCGAAGGTCACCGGCCGATTCGCGCGTCTTTGCCAGCCACGAGCCGAGTTCTTCGATCGAGAAGACATTGTCGAGCGACAGCATCCGCTCAGCGTGGCGCAGGGAGGGAAATCCCTTCCCGACGTGGCCGCCAACGGTCTGGGTGGGCGAATCCTGCGAAACGAGCTCTGGGTGCTCGCGTTCGATCTCCTGCAGTTCGACCAGCAGGGCATCGAATTCCTGGTCGGTGATCGTCGGCGAGTCCTGCACGTGGTACAGCTCCCGGTGACGCTCGATCTCTGCGGCGAGTTCTTCGGCCCGCCCCCGTGCCGATTCGAAGTCAGTCATGGACTCCATTATTGCGAGTGGATGCCCGTCTCGCTCTCGTCCATAATCAAGACATGGAAACTGCTCCAATTCTCACCTGGACTCTGCAACAGGAGATTCCAGTTCCGCACGATGTTCAGGCGCTGCTCGTTCAAGGTGAGCAGGCGATCACAGCCTTTCGAACGTTCCGTGACTCGGCGACTTTCACGACGAAACGGCTCATTGTACGGGACGCACAGGGCCTTACGGGAAAGAAGATCGAGATTTACTCCCTGCCGTACAACGCGATCAACATGTGGTCATCCGAGAATGCGGGCAGACTCGACTGGAACTCTGAAATCGAGCTTTGGACCCGCGCCGGCCATATCAAAGTGAAACTCGCCAAAGGAGCGGATGTTCGAAGGATCGACAGTCTCATCGCCTGGGCGGTACTGCAATCGCGGTAACGGGAGGCTCCGCAGACCACGGAAAGACGATCCACTGGTCCGTGCGCTTCCACACGTAGTCAGGCGAGACAACCGACTTGCTCTTCGCATAGAGCACGGCAGATTTGCTCTCCGCTCCCTGCCGACTCAGCAGTTCGAGCACGAGCGCGAGCGTGCGGCCGGAATCCGCGACATCGTCTACGACAA
>DXDC01000092.1 GCA_019115685.1 Candidatus Agrococcus pullicola | reverse complement strand
CCTTGAGCTCCGCTTCGAGCTTGGCTGCGTTCGCGCGAGCTGTCTCGCGAATCCCCGCTGCTTCCTCACGGGCTTTCGCGAGTTCGGCATTGTACTTCTCGAGAGCTGCGGCGGCCTCGGCCTGGGCCTCTTCCGCCTTCTTGATGCCGCCCTCGATCGCTGCGGCTCGCTCATCCAGGAGCTTCTGCAGCTTCGGAAGCACGAGCTTCCAGAACAGCAGGAGCGCGACGAAGAAGACGACCGCAGACCAAATGATGTCGTAGGGCGCAGGGAGGAGGATGTTCTCCCCTGCGGCCTCGATGACAACGTTGCGGTTCATAGCTTCGTCCTTACACCATGAAGAAGTAGGTGGCGATACCGATGAACGCAAGCGCCTCGGTGAACGCGATACCGATGAACATCGTGATCATCAGTCGACCGGACATTTCGGGCTGCCGAGCCATCGACTCGATCGTCTTACCGACGATGATGCCCACACCGATGGCGGGGCCGATTGCAGCGATACCGTAGCCGACAGTCGCGATGTTGCCGGAGATCTCGGCGAGCAGGTTCGTGGCAGTGTCCACGGTGTTTCCTTCCTATTGGTCTGGCGGTTGCCAGGTCGTTTGGGTTGGTTATTGAAGTTGTCGGTTAGTGGTCTTCGGCCAGCGCGAGCTGGATGTACACGGCGGTCAGGACTGCGAAGATGTACGCCTGCAGGACCGAAACCATGACTTCGAAGAGGGTGAACGCAAAGGCCGCACCGAGCGTGCCGACGCCGATTGCCTTCATCGCCCACGGTGCGCCGAGGAGGAAGAAGTGCGTCGACGAGAACAGCAGCACCAGCATCATGTGCCCGACGAACATGTTCATCATGAGCCGGAGTGTGAGGGTGACCGGGCGGATGACGAAGGTCGAGAGGAACTCGATGGGCGTGAGGAGGATGTACAGGGGCCAGGGAACACCCGATGGGAAGAGCGAGTTCTTCAGGAATGCGCCCGGGTGCTTCTTGAGTCCGGCGTAGATGAAGGCAACATATGCGGCGACCGCGAGCACGAGCGGCAGGCCGATGACCGATGTGCTTCCCAGGTTCAGCAGCGGAATGACACCGGTGATGTTGCAGAACAGTACGACGAAGAAGATCGTCGTGAGCAGCGGCAGGAAGCGCTTGCCGTCCTTTTCGCCAAGCATCTCGTACGCGATGTTGTTGCGCACGAAGCCGAGTCCGAGCTCGATGACCGACTGGCCGCGCGTCGGGATCAGGCGGAGCCGGCGGGTCCCGAGCCAGAACACGAGCACGAGCACTGCGAGCGAAATGAGTCGCAGCATGACAACCCGGTTAATGCCAAAGATTGGCTCGTCACTGCCCAGCCACTCAATGGTCAGGCCATCGAAGAGAAAGACCGGAGGGAAGAAGTCGTCGAGTGAAGGGGGGTGGAACTCAACGGATCCGAGATTATCGGCGGCAACAAGGGCGGTTAGGGCGTTCAGCGCTGTCTCCGTACAGTCGAGGCGTTTCGTACGCCTATGGTTCGGCTGTCAGACTCCAGATCACACCACAACATACCGTAGCGACCCAGGAGCCTCAGCAAGCTTAGCAGAAGCTGAGTGCGCTCGCCGCCACCGTGTGCCGTTTGCGGCATCTAATTTCGACTGGAGGGGCGCCCCCAGGTCGACTCGTCGACCGGCTCTTCGTCGATGATCGGCTGCCGCGCCTTGATGATGACCGTCATATCGACGGCAAGCGAGCCGACGATCGCGACGACGATGCTGATGAACGCGGCGATGGGGTTGACCCAGTCGAAGTCTCGCACGACGAAGATCAGTGCTATGAATACGACGAACTTCAGCAGCCATCCGCCGAGGACGATGCCGAAGAACGCGCCGGAGATCATGTTGCCTTTCGACACGTTGATCGCGAGCATGAGCGACAAGGCAGTGAGGGCGCCGAACAGGAGCGCGAGAACGGTGCCGATGACCGCACCCCACAGGCCGGGCATCCCGCCGATGATGAAGCCGACTACACCACCGACAACCGCAACGACCACCGCCAGCACCGCGGTCCAAACCAGGATCCGCTGCAGGATCGACTTGATGTTCATTGTCGGGTCTCCCTCGGGTTGCTTGCGACGGATCGCTCTTCGTCTTCCACTTCTGGGCGACGAAGCTGCTGCGTCCGTACGCGTACGAGTCTCAGAAAAGAATGCCACAGTCTCGGTGTCACGGGCAGCGCAGTAACAATCGCGCAGACCAAGAATCCGACGAGCACGAAGGTCACGGCGGTCCACGGCGGAACAAACAGGAACATGATGCACCCGATCGACACGACCGCCGTCCAGGCGTAGAACGTCAGCACGGCCCCGAAGTGCGAATGTCCCATATCGAGCAGTCGATGGTGCAGATGCTTCCGGTCTGCCGAGAACGGGCTCTTGCCGTTGAGCACTCGCCTGAGCACGGCCAGCACGAAGTCCAGCAGCGGCATGAGCAGAATGGCCAGCGGCAGCAGAATCGGGATGAATGCGGGCACGAGCTGGGAGCGGCCACCAACGACCGCGATGTCGATCTGACCGGTGACTGCGACGGCGCTGACGGCCGTGAGCAACCCGACCATCAGCGCGCCGGCATCCCCTATGAACATTTTCGCCGGGTGCCAGTTCAGCGGCAGGATTCCCAGACAGACCCCGATGACGACGGCGGTGATCAGGCTGGCGAGTGAGAAGGTTGCGTTCTGCTGGCCGAGGCTCTGGCTCAGAATCCAGATGTACGTGAAGAAGGCGGCCGCACCGATGATCGTGACACCCGCGACGAGGGCATCGAGCCCGTCGATGAAGTTCACGGCATTCATGATCAGCACGAGCACGAGCACCGTACTGGTTATCGAGAGCGTCGCGGATCCGACCGTCAACCCCGCTATCGGCAGAGAGACGATCTGGACACTGTAGAGAGCGATCGCGATAGCCACCGCGAGCTGAGCACCGAGCTTCAGCATCCAATCAAGTTCAATCAGGTCGTCAAGCACGCCGACAACGACGATGAGCGTCACCGCTCCCAGCAGCACGAGGATGCGCAACGGTTCGCTGAACACGGACGCGAACTGCGGAATGAAGGATGCGACGATGAACGCTGCGAGCACGCCGATGAACATCGCTACGCCGCCGAGTCGGGGCGTCGGGCGGGAGTGCACGTCGCGTTCTCGTACGGGAGGGTGGATGCGGTAGCGCATCGCGACTCGGTACACGCCGAGGCTCGTGACCCAGGTCGCCAGCGCTGCGACCCCCGCAACAAGCAGAAGGATAAGGAACATCAGACTCCAGCCGAGCTGTCCCCATCGGTGTTCTGCCCTGCCGCCTCTGCTCGCTCGCGGGCGATCCGTTCGTCGTAGTCGGCGTCGACGAGGGCATCCCCCACGAACTGCGCCACCGTATCGCGACTGAGAACGCCCTGGCGCACGATGCGCAACAGCCCGTCAGCACGAGAAGCGTCGATGATGGTCGAGCCGTTCTGCTTCTCGTGCGGCTCGTATCGCTCTCCCACTTCGCCGGCATCGAGCACGACTTCGATCGCCCCACCCAGCATCGACGCGGCTCGTCCGGCCGTCTTCGGGGCGGGGAGTCCGTGCAGATTGGCGCTCGATACCGCCAGCGGACCCGTGTCCTCCAGGAGCTCGATCGCGAGCGGCTGGTCGGGAATCCGTAGCGCAACCGTGCCGTTCGTTTCGCCGAGATCCCAGCCCAGTTGCGGACGCGCCCTTACGATAACGGTCAGGGGCCCGGGCCAATACTCCTCGAGCAGCGGTTCCAGGGCCTCGGGAATGTGCTCCGCGAGTGCAGTGCCGGTCGCGCGATTGGGAATCAGCACCGGTGGCGGCGACGTCCTGTCGCGGCCCTTCGCCGCCAGCAGCGCCGCGACCGCGAGCGGCGTGAACGCATCGGCCGCCACGCCGTACACGGTGTCGGTCGGCATGATGATGAGCGCACCCCGGCCGATGGATTTCCTGGCGGATCGCATCCCTGCGAGGAGTTGCGAGGAATCGGTGAGGTCGAACGTTTCTGGCACACTGACATCGTAACCGTGCACGCAGCTGCTCAGCTGCGGCGCGCAGCGGTAGCGCGGTCGCGGCCCGTGAGGTCCTTACTGGTCACAGGTGCTCGCCATCCTGCATCCGACAGGATTTCTCTGACCTGCCCGCCCTGGTGCTCCCCATGCTCGAGCAGAATCGAGCCACCGCTGCGGACGGCGCTCGCACCGACAACGGCCAGTGATCGAACGGCGTCGAGACCGTCAGGGCCCGAGTAGAGTGCCTGCTTCGGGTCATGGAGGAATACTTCGACATCGCGGGGGATCGCCGCGTGCGGCACGTACGGCGGGTTGGAGACGAGCACGTCGAGACCCTTCGTATTCGCAAGCGCGTGTTCGAACATGTCGTGCACGAGCTTGATGTCCGGAGCCAAGCGACGCGCGTTGCGCTTCGCCCACACGAAGGCCGCAGGAGAGCCTTCGATCGCGACGACGGATGCGTCCGGCCGTTCGGTCGCGATCGAGATTGCGATTGCGCCCGATCCGGTTCCGGCGTCGAGCACGCTTCCGCCCGTCGGCAGGCGCTCGATCGCGAGATCCACGAGCAGTTCCGTCTCGGGCCTCGGCACGAACGCGCCCGGCCCCACGTCGAGCTCGATGTTCCTGAACGCTGCGCTGCCCGTTATGTGCTGCAGGGGTTCGCGCGCGAGCCTACGCGCGAGCATGTCTGTAAAGCGGCGAACGTGCTCCGCGTCGACCGTTTCCCCGAGTGCTTCCAGCATGCGCAAGCGGCCGAGCGTGCACTGCAGGGCATGTGCCAGCAGCAGTCGCGCATCCGGCCCCGCAACACCGCTGTGCTCCAGCCGGGTTGCAGCGCTGCGCAAGAGTTCCCCGACGGCGATGGGCGCTTGCGGCGAAACGCCTCCCGTCGGCGCGTGTGAAGAGGGGGATGCGGCGGACGATCGAACCATTCCAGCAATCGTATTGCAGGCGCTCTCCCCCGACGCCCGCGGACGGCACAGCACGGTGGCACGAACCAGGTTGCGTCGCGTTACAGGCCGGGAATGCGACGACTTTGTGGTGCGTTTGCACACGCATAGGATAGAAGCACTGCTCCTAATGCATGAAAGGTAATCTAATGGCACGAATTGCCCCGAACATCGCCGAAACGATCGGCGGCACGCCACTCGTTCGGCTGCACACGATCGATACCGGTGACGCCACCGTGCTCGCGAAGCTGGAATCCTTCAACCCCGGATCCAGCGTGAAGGACCGCATCGGCAAGTCCATCATCGAAGCCGCGGAACGCTCCGGCGAACTCCAGCCCGGTGGCACGATCGTCGAGGGCACGAGCGGCAACACCGGCATCGCACTCGCGCTCGTCGGCGCCGCAAAGGGCTACCGAGTGGTGTTGACGATGCCGGAAACGATGTCGGTCGAGCGCCGCCAGATCCTGAAGGCCTACGGCGCAGAGCTCGTCCTCACACCGGGGCCAGACGGGATGCGCGGCGCGGTTCAACGCGCCGAGGAGATCGCCGCCGGCACCGACAACGCCGTGCTCGCTCGCCAGTTCGCGAACGAGGCCAACGTGGCGGTGCACCGCGAGACCACCGGCCCCGAGATCTGGGACGACACGGATGGCGACGTCGACGTCTTCGTCGCCGGAATCGGCACCGGCGGGACCATCACCGGCGCCGGCAACTACCTGCGCGAGCGGAAATCCGACATCCGTATCGTCGCGACCGAACCAGCAGACTCGCCGCTGCTGACGGAGGGCAAGGCGGGGCCGCACAAGATCCAGGGTCTCGGCGCGAACTTCGTCCCCGACATCCTCGACAGGAGCGTGTACGACGAAGTCGTCGACGTACAGCTCGAAGACGCGATCGCAGTCGCCCGGGACCTCGGCTCGAAGGAGGGCATATTCGCCGGCATCTCCTCCGGCGCCGCGGTCTGGACCGCACTGCAGGAGGCCAGAAAGCCCGAGAATGCGGGCAAGACGATTGTCGTGGTCGTGCCGGACACGGGTGAGCGCTACCTCTCGACCCCGCTCTGGGCCGAGGAGCAGTAGCGGACGGCGATGTTCCACATCCGCGAAGACATCCGAAACGCGAAGCGACTCGACCCCGCTTCGCCGTCTTCGGTATCGATCTTCTTGCTGTACTCCACGCTGCATGCCGTGTGGGCCCACCGCTGGCACCACGTGCTCTGGAATGCGGGGTTGAAGTTCTTCGCGCGGGCGGGCTCTCAGCTGATGCGGGCGATAACCGGCGTGGAAATCCATCCGGCCGCCCGCATCGGCCGCCGCTTCTTCATCGACCACGGCATGGGTGTCGTGATCGGAGAAACGGCTCAGGTCGGTGATGATGTCATGCTCTACCACGGAGTCACACTCGGGGGAACCTCCACGGAGTCGGTGAAGCGGCATCCGACCCTGCACGACGGCGTCCTCATCGGCGCAGGCGCGAAAGTCCTTGGCCCCGTCACACTCGGCAGGGGTGTGAAAGTCGGCTCGAACGCCGTTGTCGTGCGAGACGTGGATGCGGGAGTCACGGTCGTCGGCATCCCGGCGAAGCCTGTGGGCGGGGGCAAACGCGACGAACCTGTCGGTTTGATCGAGTACGTCATCTAGCCGGCGCCGCACCCTCTCTCCCCCTTTTTGCAAGGTTCCACGAGGGTCGGAGAAGATTCGCTGTAGCTGCGGCCCGCATCAGGGGTCTAGTCTGTAACCTTCTGCGCAATGGGGCGTTTCACCACTCCGCAACAAGGAGACAGCCCCTTTGAACACACTCACTCCAGCGCGCCGCGTCACGGCGCTATTCGCCATCGCACTCGGCGGCTTCGGGATCGGCGTCACCGAATTCGCCAAGATGGGCCTGCTCCCCGACATCGCGAGAGAACTGCTGCCGGGGTACGAAGCCTCCCCTGAAACCGAGATCGCGAGGGCCGGCATCCTGATCACGATGTACGCCCTCGGTGTTGTCGTCGGAGCTCCCCTGCTGTCCGTGCTGGGCGCCAAGGCTTCGCACGCACGCCTCACGTTTCTACTGCTGGGACTCTTCATCGTCGGTTCCGTCGCCTCGGCACTCGCTCCGAACTTCTCCTCGCTCGCGGTCTTCCGATTCCTGTCCGCGCTACCGCACGGCGCCTACTTCGCGGTCGCCTCACTCATCGCCGCCCGCATCATGGGACCCGGCAGTCAGGGGAAGGGCGTTGCGCTCGCGCTTTCGGGTCTCACGGTCGCGAATATCGTCGGCGTGCCGCTCGCCACGTGGCTCGGGCAGAGCTTCGGCTGGCGCTGGGCGTACGTACTCGTCGCCATCATTTTCGCCGTGACCCTGCTGCTCACGTATCTGACGCTGCCCCGCTATCCGGGTGATCCCGAGCGGAGCGCGCGTCAGGAACTCGGTGTGTTCAAGAACTTCCGCAGCTGGATCATGATCGCGGTCGGCTGCATCGGCTTCGGTGGATTCTTCGCTGTCTACTCCTACGTCGCGGAGGTCACCACGCAGGTATCCGGGCTCTCCTCGTCCGCCATTCCGTGGGTGCTCGCGGTCATGGGCGTCGGCATGACCATCGGCAACTTCATAGGCGGTTGGGCGAGCGACAAGAACATCACAAAAACGATCATCGTCGGGTTCTCGTCACTCATCGTTGCGCTGCTGCTGTATACCTGGCTCGCCCCGTCCGCGTGGGGGCTCTTCGTCACCGTGTTCCTGATCGGACTGACGCAGTCGATCCTGATCCCGTCGATCCAGGCGCGTTTGATCCGCATCGCGGACAGGTCCGCACTCCTCGGAGCCGCTATGAATCACGCCGCCTTCAACGTCGGCAACGGGCTCGGGGCGGCGCTGGGAGGCGTCGTGATCGCCGCGGGCTTCGGGTATCTCGCTCCCGGCTGGGTCGGCATCGGTCTCGCGGTCATGGGCATGGTGCTGGCGCTCGTGAGTGTTTCCGTGACCAAGCGGGACAAGCGGAACGAGCGCAACACCATCGGCATCAGGATCGCGGAAGCGAACGACTGACCCTCAACCGGTGCCGAGCCCATCAAGCACCGCAACGGGCGTACGGGGCAGAGCACCGTTCCTTCCGGCCGAATCGGCCGTTGTCCGAGGGATTGTCCAACAGCGTTATCGGTGGAAGACGATTTGCCCGCCGACGATCGTCGCTTCGGTACGAATCCGCCACAGATCGGCCTCGGGGATTTCGTACGGGTCTTGATCCACAGTGATGAAATCGGCAAGTCTCCCCGACTTCAGCCGCCCCGTGTGCTCCGCGAGCCCAGCGGCCCGAGCAGGGGCGAGCGAATAGGCTCGTAGCGCTTCCGTCAGCGTTATACGCTCCTCCGGTTCACGACCACCGTGCGGTTCTCCGTCGACGCGTTGCCGCGTGACTGCCGCGTGAATTCCGCGAAACGGGTCTGCCGGTTCGACGGGGGCGTCGGATCCGAACGCCACGCATACGCCCCGGTCGAGTAGTGAACGCCACGGATAGTGAGCGGTCGGGCGGCTGCC
>DXDC01000091.1 GCA_019115685.1 Candidatus Agrococcus pullicola | reverse complement strand
CGCGCCATCATCGGCAAGAGCGCCTTCGCATAACCGTCAGACTCCGAAACGGCGCAGCGCGTGCCGCAGCTGGGCCGCGCGGCGGCCGATGCCCCAACCGGTCACCTTGACGAGCGCCTCGGTGACGATCGCGCCCCCCATCTTCGAAGCACCGGCCTTGCGCTCTCGGAACACGATCGGAACCTCCAGGATGCGCGCTCCGGCATCCGCGACGATCCTGGTCATGTCGATCTGGAAACAGTAGCCGGCGCTCGTCACCCGGCTCAGATCGATGCCGCGCAGGAACTCCGACCGGTACACCCGGAACCCGGCTGTCATATCGTGCACCGCGACTCCCATGACGACACGCCCGTAGGCGTTCGCAACTCTCGAGAGCCGTTCGCGATCCTCGGCCCAGCCATCGGTTCCACCGCCGGCAACGTACCGAGAGCCGATCACGAGGTCGGCGTCTCGAGCGGCCGCCAACATGTCGGGCAGAGTGTGGGCCGGGTGCGAGCCGTCCGCATCCATCTCGACGATGAGGTCGTAGCCTTCGCGCAGCGCCCACCGCATCCCCGCGAGGTAGGCGGCACCGAGGCCGCCCTTGGCTTCGCGATGGAGCACGCGAATGCGTCGATCTGCCGCGGCGAGTTCATCCGCGAGCGCGCCCGTGCCGTCGGGGCTGTTGTCGTCGATGACCAGTACGTCGACGCCGGGCACGGCGAACACGAGTTCGTCGAGCGTTCGAGCGAGCGACTCGATCTCGTTGTAGGTCGGCATGAGCACGACGGCGCGTGGTTGGGGCAAGGCGGCTCCGTTATCTGCGGCAAACGAGCACCATCTTGTCATACGCCAGGATGAGGACGCTTACAGGCATTCGTGGCACGATGGACGAGTGACTGACGATCGACGGCTAACGGTGTTCGCCGTGCTCGTGATCGTGCAGGTCTCGTGCGGCGATCTCGTACGGAACATCATCGGATGGTCGGCATGGGGCGCCTCGATCGGTGCCCTGCTCGTATGGGCGCTGGTCGAACTCTGGTTGCGTCGCGACCGCGTGAAACGCCCCGGCATCGCGACCGTGATGTTCCTGGCGCTCGCATTCCTCTCCGCATTCTGGGCGGCGTCCTGGTGGTCGACCCTGCTCGGCTCTGCGATAAGCCTCGGTATCGCGGCCGCAGCGCTGGTCCTGACGTCCATGCCCCTGCAACGGTTCATGACGCTGCTGCACTGGTGCTTCCAGGTGCAACTGATCGGCTCGCTGCTGTTCGAAGTCACCGCGGCGGTACTCGGCCGCGGCATTCGGCCGGTCTGGTACGGCCACATCGACAACAGCGAAGTGTACTGGTGGTCGCACGGTGATCTCTTCGAGGGCGGCCGCATGTACGGCCTCCCGGGCAATCCCAATCTGGTCGCCATGCTCGCGCTGCTCGCGCTCATCATCGCGGCCGCTCGCGCACTTTCGGGGCAGGATCGCCGAACGTGGCCCGTGTGGGTCGGCCTGCCCATCCTGCTGATCGCACTGAGCCAAAGCATCACGGTCATTCTCATCGTCGGCGCGATCATGGCGGCGTCAACGCTGATCGTGATCCGCTTCAAGGTCTCTCGACCGGCCTACTACCGCGCGTTCTTCTCGTCGCTCTCGCTCATGGGCATCGCGGTCATCGTCGGCGCAGTGCTGTGGCAGTCCCTCGCCGAACTGCTGGGCCGTTCAACCGATCTGACGGGGCGCCTCGACATCTGGCGCATCGTGCTGGTGCGCTGGCTCGACAGCCCCATCGTCGGAGACGGCTGGATGGGCTACTGGATGCCGTGGGTGGACCCCTACGGGAGCCTGATCCAGCACCGCGCGATCGTGCACCTGCAGGCGCACAACGCCTGGATCGATATGGCCCTGCAGCTCGGGATCATCGGCGTGCTGATCTTCTTCGCGCTGCAGGTGACGTCGATGCGGAACGCGGTAGCCGTCATCCGCTACGGCAATGAGCATCCCGCGATCCGAGCGGTTCCGCTGCTGCTGTTGATCGCGCTCGCCGTGCAGGGGCTGACGGAATCGCGACCACTGACAGAGATCGGTGCGCTGTTGCTGTTCTTCTTCGCGGCCGGCCCGCCGCGAAGCAGCGAGGGCGGACCTCGAACCCTGCCGATCGAGACGCAACGCGTATCGTAGTCATGCCATGGAAAACGAGAATCCCCTCTATCGGGCGCGACCGGTCAGTTTCGTCCGTCGCGGATCCCGCCTGCAGGGTCGCAGACAGCGACTCTGGGACAACTACGCCGACCGCTACGTCATCGATGTCCCCCGGGACACCGGCGCCACGAGCATCGACCCGGGGTTCCGGTTCGATGCCGAGCAGGAATTCGGCAGGGATGCGCCCCTCGTGATCGAAATCGGCACCGGGCTCGGCGAGGCGCTCGCCGCCGGCGCTGTTGCGCATCCGGACAAGGATTTCCTCGGCATCGAGGTGTACCGCCCCGGCATCGCGAGCCTCCTTGGTCACGTGACCCAGGCGAACGCGAGCAACGTCCGCGCCGTGCTGGCGAACGCACCCGATGTGCTGGAGACGATGCTGCCGGAGGAAAGCGTCTCGGAGGCCTGGATGTTCTTCCCGGATCCGTGGCACAAGAAGCGTCACCACAAACGCCGACTCGTGCAGCCCTACTTCGTCGATCTCGTCGCACGAGTGCTGCAGCCCGGTGGCATCTGGCGGCTTGCGACCGACTGGCAGGAGTATGCGGAGCACATGCTCGAAGTCACCGATGCCTCTGACCGCTTCACGAACCCGAACGACGGCTACGCTCGGCGTTTCGAAGGCAGGACGCTCACGAGCTTCGAGAAGAAGGCGAAGCAGGCGGGGCGCGATATCTTCGACATCGAACTGGTCAGGCGCTGACCTCGTCGTCGGTGAATGGCGCATCGCGAACGGCGTCGACGATGGGGCCCAGGTATCTCGGCAGTACGGGATCGAGCGCCGTCAGTGCATCCCGCAGCGTCGGCTCGAAGACGAAGCCGTCACCGGGTTCGGGTTCCCTCGTCACCATACGAGCCAGGTAGAACGGCAGCAGACGGCCTTCCTGCCACCGTCGCCAGTCGCGCATCCCGTGGTGGTTCGGGCTCGGGCGCAGCGCCGGGTTCGCCTCATAGCCTCTGCCGGCGTTGATCGTCTTTCGTTCGAACTGGTCCCACGAACGCCACGGCACGTGCAGCACCTCGATACCGGGCCCTCCCGGCGGCTCGCCCTTCGACAGCAACGACGTGAAGTGGTTGCCCTGCCGCACATCGACGCCGGGATGCCCGACATGGATCGCGTTCGGCGTCGGGTGCGCGGGCACCCCGGCGGCGCGGAGCTGCTCATCGCTGCGTTCGTCTCGCCACAGCATCCTCGTGACCAGCCCGCCGCCGGTCTTGGCGACCGGCCCCACGAGGTTCACGACGGGCACGGTGGTTGCACCGATCTCCTTCGGCCACGACCGAATGACGTCGCTCACGGACGCGCCCGGCGTGCGCGAGACGACGAACTCATCGGCGTCGGAGTTGACGACCCAGTCGGCGCCGAATTCGACCCGAGCCAACCGCGCCATGCGCGTGACGACCTGCGTCTGCTGCTTACGGTGTTCGGGGTCGTGGTACACCGTCACCGGTGCAACGCGCGAGTAGGCGTCCAGGATCTCTCGCGTGCCGTCGCGGGAGGCGTTGTCGGTCACGAGGATGCGGTCGAAGCCCTCCGCGAGATGGTGCTCGATCGCAGCCGCGATCACATCGGCCTCGTCTCGCACCATCATCGTCATCACGACGCGGCGCTGTGCAGGTTCGTTCACGACCTCATTCTCGCAAACGCACGTCAGGGAGCCGGCGGCACCTCCATCAGTTCGAACTCGTTGATCTCGAGGTTCAGCCACACCGGCAGCAGGCGCTTGTAGGCGTCGGGCATCGTGACGCGATCCAGGCTCTGCAGGCCGGCGTCCTCAAGCGTCCCCTCGGTCGCCGCACGCAGCGCGCCGTCCTCGAACACCCAGAGCCTGCCGCTCATATCCGACATCACCCGAGTCGCCTCCAGATCCGAGACGGTCAGGAGACCGCACAGATCAGCGGGCAGCTCGACGGGGTTCATCGCCAGATGCTCCAGGGCGTCCTCGGCGACCGGATGCACCTGCTGGCTCGAGGCGAAGAACACTTCCTCGCTGCAAGTGACCAGCCAGCTGTCGAGTGCCGTGTCGTGGACGCCGACCTCCTGCAGCTCGCTGTCGGTCAGGTTCACCGGCGTCTGCTGCAGGCCGAGCGAGACGATGATCGCCTCGTTCGTCACCGGCACGAGACCCGCGTCTGCCGAGTAGATGTATCGGTCATCGCTGTCCCCGATCACGGCCTGGCCGCTCTCGAGCACGCCGTAGGACGGGATCCGGTACGTCGGCCCGACGGGGAGCGCATCGAGGAACTCGCTCGGCAGAACCAGCCGGTACTTCGTCGGGAGATCGCCGTTCTGCAGCGTCGCGAGGGCGACCGGCCGCTTCTCGCCGTGCTCGATGATCCAGAAACTGCCCGCGCCGTCCGTAACGACCTGCGACGCTTCGTTTTGGGAGAAGGTGAGTGACTCGCACAGGTCGGTCGGCATCTGCGTGAACGACATGTCGTAGTGCTCTCGGGTCTCGGTCGACTCGAACGCGAAGAGTTCACCTCCCGAGGCGACGTAGTGCGTCGAACCGCAGACGAAGCCCCAGCCCGAGATCTCGTTCGATGACAGACCGAGCGAAGCGATCTCAGCGGAGGTCTTCTGCGGGGCCGCAGTCTCGAGGCCGAGGGCTTCGAGGTACACGGGGTCGGTGACGCGAATCAGCCCCTGCTGCGCCGAATAGACGTATTGCTCGCCGCTCGAAGCGTCCCGC
>DXDC01000011.1 GCA_019115685.1 Candidatus Agrococcus pullicola | reverse complement strand
GCCGGCGTCGTTCTGCTTGAGCACCTTCTGCAGGAGGTGCTCGTCGACGAACGGGCCCTTCTTCAGGCTGCGTGGCATCTTTCTACCTCCTACTTACGCTTCTTGTTAGTGCGACGACGCACGATGTACTTGTCGCTTTCCTTGTTCGGGCGACGGGTGCGGCCTTCTGCCTGACCCCAGGGGCTGACCGGGTGACGACCACCGGAGGTCTTGCCCTCTCCACCACCGTGGGGGTGGTCGACCGGGTTCATCACGACACCGCGGACGGTCGGGCGAACGCCCTTCCAGCGCTTCCGGCCTGCCTTGCCCCAATTGATGTTGGACTGCTCTGCGTTGCCGACCTCGCCGACGGTTGCGCGGCAGCGGGCATCCACGTTCCGGATCTCACCCGAGGGCAGCCGGAGCTGCGCGTAGGGGCCGTCCTTCGCGACGAGGCGAACCGACGAACCCGCCGAGCGCGCGAGCTTGGCACCGCCGCCGGGACGCAGTTCGATCGCGTGCACGACCGTACCCGTCGGGATACTGCGGAGCGGAAGGTTGTTGCCGGGCTTGATGTCTGCCCCGGTTCCCGACTCCACGACATCCCCCTGCTGCAGGTTCTCGGGAGCGAGGATGTAGCGTTTCGTGCCGTCCTGGAAGTGCAGGAGCGCGATGCGCGCGGTACGGTTCGGGTCGTACTCGATGTGAGCGACCTTGGCGTCCACGCCGTCCTTGTCGTTACGACGGAAATCGATGACGCGGTACTGGCGCTTGTGGCCACCACCGATGTGACGCGTGGTGATACGGCCTGCGTTGTTGCGGCCGCCCGTCTTCTTGATCGGGCGAAGCAGCGACTTCTCCGGCGTCGAGCGCGTGACTTCCGAGAAGTCGGCGACCGACGAGCCACGGCGACCGGGGGTCGTCGGCTTGTACTTGCGAATAGCCATGGTGTGTTACTCCTCGATTCCTAGCCGACAGCCGTGAAGATGTCGATCGAAGCGCCGTCCTTGAGCTTGACGATGGCGCGCTTGATGTCCTTGCGCTTGCCCATGCCGAAGCGAGTACGACGGGTCTTGCCCTGGCGGTTCAGCGTCTTGACCGCTGCGACCTTGACGCCGAAAATCTTCTCGACGGCGAACTTGATCTCAGTCTTGTTCGAGCGCGGGTCCACCTCGAAGGTGTAGTAGCCCGTGTCAATGAGGGCGTAACTCTTCTCCGAGACTACGGGGCGGATGATGACGTCGCGGGGGTCCTTGTTCGTGCCGCTCATCAGTTCTCGTCCTTCTCTTCGTTAGCCTGTTCGACCTTGCCCTCACCGGACTTCGCCGCGACGAAAGCGTCGAGCGCTTCCTTCGAGAACACGATGTCGTCGGAGATGAGCACGTCGTACGCGTTCAGCTGGTCCCAGGTCAGGATGTGCACGCTGGGCACGTTGCGGACCGCGAGCGACTGCTCATCCTGGTCGCGGTCGAGGACGATGAGGATGTTCGAGGTCTCGACGTCAGTGACGTTCGAAAGCACCGCGAGAGCGTCCTTCGTCTTCGGTGCGTCACCCGTGATGAGCGACTCGATAGCGTGAACGCGGCCGCCGCGCGCGCGATCCGAGAGCGCACCGAGCAGCGCTGCTGCGATCATCTTCTTGGGCGTGCGCTGCGCGTAGTTGCGGGGAACCGGACCGTGGACGATGCCACCGCCGGTGTGCTGCGGCATGCGGATGGAGCCCTGGCGGGCGTTACCCGTTCCCTTCTGCTTGAAGGGCTTGCGGCCTGCGCCCGAAACCTCACCGCGGTTCTTGGTCTTGTGCGTGCCCTGGCGTGCAGCGGCAAGCTGCGCGACGACGACCTGGTGAAGCAGGGGAACGTTGGTCGGTGCGTCGAAGATGGCTGCGGGGAGCTCGACCGAGCCCGACTCCTTGCCCTTGACGTCGATGACGTTGATCGAGGATGCCATGACTAGGCTCCCTTCGCTGCGGTACGGACGAATACGATGCGGCCGCTCGCGCCGGGAACTGCGCCCTTGACGAGCATCAGGCCCTTCTCGGCGTCGATTGCGTGCACCTTGAGGTTCTGGACGGTAACGCGGTCGCTGCCCATACGGCCAGGCATGCGCTTGCCCTTGAATACACGGCTCGGCGTAGCCGAGGCACCGACCGAACCGGGCTTGCGGTGGTTGCGGTGAGCACCGTGCGAAGCGGAGACACCGGCGAAGTTGTGACGCTTCATGACACCGGCGAAGCCCTTACCCTTCGAAGTCCCGACGACGTCGACCTTCTGGCCGGCCTCGAAGGTGTCGACCGACAGTTCCTGGCCGAGCTCGTACTCGGAGGCGTTGTCGGTGCGAACCTCGGTGAGGTGGCGACGCGGGGTAGCGCCGGCAGCCTTGAAGTGGCCGGCGGACGGCTGGTTCACCTTGCGTGGGTCGATCTGGCCGTAGGCGATCTGGACGGCCGAGTAGCCATCCTTCTCCTCGGTACGAACCTGCGTCACCACGTTGGGCGTGATTTCGATTACGGTCACGGGAACGAGCTGGTTGTTCTCGTCCCAGACCTGCGTCATACCGAGCTTCTTGCCCAGCAGACCCTGCGTTGTCTTTACTACAGACATGTTGCGGTTCCTTAGAGCTTGATCTCGATGTTG
>DXDC01000090.1 GCA_019115685.1 Candidatus Agrococcus pullicola | reverse complement strand
CCGAAGCGGCCGAAGTGGGCTTCTGGGTGCACCCCGATCACCGGGGCCGAGGTGTGGCTCACGCTTCCCTTTCGCTCGCGAGCACGCTGATCCAGCGGAGCGGACTCACCCGACTCACCGCACGCACCGTGCCCGAGAACCTGGGGGCTCAGCGCGTACTCGAACGCGCCGGGTTCACTCGCGGCGCGCGAGCCCGCTCCATGGCACCTTCCGGGGAAGAGGTCCTTCTGTTGCATTACTCGCGTGAGATCCGGCCGTCGGCACCGCTGCCGTGAGCCACAGACCGCTGGAGTCATGGAGCACCGCGGACGTCATGAAGGAGATATCACAACGGTCAAAACCGGCCCCGAAGATGATGCCAAAGCCTTGGCGCTTGTTGTCCCCGATGATGGTTACCGCTACAGCGTTGTTCTCGAATTCCCTTCAGCCTAGGCTCGATGCATGAACAGCGCAGAGCCGATCAGCGTTCGGACTCCAGACGGCCGAATACTTTCCGGCCTGAGTTTCGGACCACGCAGCGGAAACCCAGTGCTGTTCATGGCGGGAGCCGCCACCGGTAAGTCTATGCACTTTGGTGCGGACCTCTTGCGGGACATGAACGTCCGACTGCTGACAATGGATCGGCCAGGCATGGGCGCTTCGACATTTCACCGAGAACGCACATTGGCGTCAACAGCCGACGACTATCGAAGTTTCGTAGAGACCACTATCGGCCGTTCGAGCTCGATCCCGGTGGTCGCGAATTCGCAGGCGAGTGTCTTTGGTCTCGCTGCTGCCGCCGATGGGTGGGCCTCAACGCTGGTCTTGGCCTCCCCAGCAGATGAGCTAGCTCACCCGCAGATACACGAGATGCTTCCTGCGGAAGCGACTCAGCTGTCTGATCTCGCTCGCGCGAACCCTCGTGAAGCGGAACGGGTACTGACTATGCTCACTCCCGCTGACATGGAGTCGATGGTCCTTGAAGGTGCAAGCGAAGAAGACCGCGCGTTCTACTTCGGTGACAGTTTCCTGTCGCTCTATCGGCGCGCACTGCAAGAGGGCTTCGAGGGCAACGGACGTGGCTACGTGCGCGACACGCTTATCGCTATGCGCCCTTGGGGCCTAGGGCTCAGCGATATTCAAACGACCGTGACAATTTTATTCGGTGCGGGGGATCTTGGTCATTCGCCGGACCACGGCGCTACGCTCGCAGAACGGTTAGTGAACGTCCGGCGAGAGGTTTTGTCAGACGCAGGAGGGGCACTGCTCTGGACACATGCGGGTCGAGTATTCGAGACAATTCTCGGCCGCGAAAATTTACGACCCGACTGAGTCGACTGTCACCCAGGGGTTGACAGGCTTGCGGGCTATGGGTCATAGTGGTCTCATGACCAGTAACCCCGGGGGTGACAGCAGCTCCGACACTCGACTTCTGACTTGGACAGATGTCCTTGCGCATAGGGTCGACGACCCCTCTGCGTTTGAGCAGGTTGTTGCGCGGCTCACAGGGTGTGGCTTGAGCCCCCAACATGTACACGAGGCTCTCGCCGATGGCGGAGACGCGCTGTATGCAGCGGCCCAATCGGGAAGCGCAGATTGGAGCGAGGCTTTCGGCGGCCCGTTGGCCGTGGCGCTTCTCGCAGCGGAGGTCGGAGCGCTCGCCGCACACCTGAACTGGCGGGCTTCTGGTATCCGTTCGTTGGCCGTCGATGCATTGCTCGAGGATTTCAGTGCGGTCGCGGTTGCCGGCGAGCTGGGAGTAGCGCGCCAGAAGGTATACGAAATAGCCAAGGGTGGGCTCCGTCCGCCCTACATCGAGAATGTCCCCTGGAGGACCCCATGAAAACCGTTCGCGAAACTGTCGCGTTGCCGGACTCCACCGAGCAGTTGCTCGTGCATCCCTTGGACATAACCGATTCCAGAAAGCCATTCGTCGCATCCTGGTGGCTCTCGATGCTGGCGATGCCGACGGTTGTGTTTTTCCTCGCTGCGCTGCTGTGGATCGTGAGCAACAATTACGTGACCCCGATCGCAGTGCCCCTCGCGTTGGCTGTTGCAGCTGGCCTCCTCGCCGCTTACCTGCGGAAAGAAGCCTGGGCTTACATCCCTCGCAAGCGTCAGGACTTGCAGCGGCGTTTTCCGACGAGGTGGATCTTGCTCAGATCGGTAGTTTCGACAGCCTCGCTTGTTGCAGGATTGGCATTGCTGACGCTGTGGATCGTCGACCACGAACTCGATACGAGCGTACTCAGCTACATACTTGGAACCGCCTTCGGCATCGTTCTTCTGATGCTCATCGGCCTCTTATGGAAGGCGCTTGCGCCTTCACGGTTGACAACCGAACTTGATAGTTGGGCCGTGCAATTGACAAGACTCATTGCTGTCGGAGTCGCAGTCGCAGTTGCTTGCCTCATCGTCGGCCAGCGCCATAATCTCGCTGACTTCGACATCTCGAGCATCGTGCTCGGCGCAACTGTCATCATCGCTGTGCAGGTGATTTGGTGGCTGATCTCTCTGTGGTTGTCGAGAAAGGACACTGCGCGATCCGCTGCGCTGCTCGAATGACATCGCACGCTTAACAGCGGCGAACCTGACGAAATCTATTCCTGTTACCAACCCGAAGCCCTCGGGGACTTCGGCCTGCCAGAAAGGCGCCAACATGACCGCAATCAGAATCCGAAACCTACGCAAGACCTATGGCAAACACGTCGCCGTCGGTGACGTCGATCTCAACGTCGAGCAAGGAGAGATTTTTGGCATCCTCGGCCCCAACGGTGCAGGCAAGACGACGACCGTCGAATGCCTAACCGGGATGATCCGACCCGATCGGGGCGAGATCCGCGTACTCGGATTGGATCCCGCGACGGATTTGAGCGCACTTCGCCACACCGTCGGATACCAACTCCAATCCAGTGAGCTGCCCAATGAAATGCGTGTCGGCGAGGCGCTGCAACTGTTCGCTGCCTTCTATCCGAACCCCGCCGACATCGACGAGTTGCTAGAGATCGTGGGGCTTCGCGCACATCGGAAGAAGGCCTTCAGCTCGCTGTCCGGCGGACAGAAGCAACGACTCTCCATCGCGCTGGCGCTAGTCGGCAACCCGCGCATCGCGGTACTGGATGAGTTGACCACCGGTCTCGACCCCCAAGGGCGCCGCGACGTCTGGGAGCTGATCGAGAACGTTCGCGAGAAGGGGGTGACGATCGTATTGGTCACGCATTTCCTGGACGAAGCCGAGGCTCTCTGCGACCGTTTGGCGATCATCGACCACGGCCACACCATCGCAGAGGGCACATCGAGCGAACTTATCGAAGCCTCGGGCCTCCCCAGCAACGAACGGCGCCCGTCTCTGGAGGACGCCTACTTGGCGATTATTCATAACAATGAGCTGCTTCGGGCAGCCTGACGAAAGGACACGCATTGAACGCGCTCCCCGCACTGATCCGTAGCGAAGCAACTTTGTTGAGCCGAAATCCGACAGCGATCTTTATGGCTTTACTCTTCCCGACTGCACTCCTTCTTCTTCAGGGACTCGTCATACCCGGTACTGATGAAGTGCTTGGAGGAGATGACCCAGCCTTTGCGCAGCTCCGCGCGATCGACCTGTTCATTCCGATCGCACTGACCGTCGCACTCGGCAGCGTTACGCTCACCAACTTCCCGTCAGCGATCGGAGGGTACCGGGAAAAGGGCGTACTTCGACGGCTTGCCACCACCCCGGTCGGTCCGCAGCGGGTGCTCATCGCACAAGTGATTCTCAGCGGAGTTTCCCTGGTGCTGGGAGCGGCGATCGCCGTGGTTGCGGCCGTAATGCTCCTGGATGCCCAAGCGCCGCGATCCGTGTTCCTCGTTATCGGCGTCTTCGCGCTTGCCGCAGTGCAGATGCTTTGCCTCGGATCGCTGATCGCCGCACGCGCCAGCACAGCACAGAACGCGAACGGGATCGGCATGGTCATCTTCTTTGTATGTCTGTTCACCGCAGGTGTGTGGACTCCAGGGCCCCTGATGGCTGAGCCGCTGCGGCAAATCTCCGGATACACGCCCTTAGGAGCAGCATCCCAATCACTCACCGCGGCCTGGTACGGCCAGCCGATGTCACTCATTCCGATCGCAGTCATGGTGATATGGACGGTTCCTTTGCTTTTCATTGCTATTCGAACCTTCCGCTGGAGATGACAGGTAACGGTGCAATCGCCCCGGCAACGGCCCCAAAATTAAGGCAACGTGACTCCCTTGACTTGTCATCCTGGGGACGGCTCTATCGCCGCTGTATGCCTCAACTTGTGAAAGTTCGCCATGCACGCGTTGTTCGGCGGCATCGGATCTGGAGTTCTCGATGCCATTGCAAGATTCGTGGCTTCTCTGAGAGCAGCAATAGACGCCCGGTGAGATGAATACATCCCACCGGGCGCCATTTGCCGCGCTACTCTCGCGTCGATGTCGAACGGCGCAGGAGCAACAGGGCTCCGCCACCGATCATCAGCGCAAGCATGATCACCATCAGCCAGCCGGGAACCGTGCCGCCGGTCACCGGTATGCCGTCGCCGTCGTCACCGGTGCCGTCAGCGTCGATCACGGTCACAGGAACTTCGGCTGTCAGGCCGGTGTCCCCGCCTACAGCCTCAACCGTGTGTTCGCCGACCTCGGCATCTGCCGGGATGGTGACCGTCATCCGGAAGCTGCCGACCTCGTCGGCCCCGGCAGTGCCGAGTGCAACCGGGTCGGAATAGAGTGTGAGCGCTACATCCTCACCGGAGCCGAAGCCGCGCCCGGTCACCTCCACAGTTCCGCCCTGAGCGACACGGTCGGCGCTCAGCGTGAGTTCGGCGTCGAGAACGGGAACATCGCCGACTTCGACACGCAACGGTTCAGATACGGATGCCTGGAACTCGGCCTCATCATCCGGCACATAGTGCGCGGTGAAGGTGTGCGTGCCAGCTGTCTCGAGCGGGACCTCGACACTGGCAATGCCACCGTTCACGGATGCCGTGGCGACGACACTGTCATCGCTGGCGAACTCCACCTGCCCCGTGGCATTCTCCGGTGTCACAGTTGCGGTCAAGGTCACGCGCTCACCGGCCACGATGTCGGTCGGAGCGGCGCTCAGCGAGACTCCCGTGGCGACGGGGTCGTCACCGTCGGAACTCTCGACGAAGAGCGTTGCGCGCGCTTCCGCATTCGACTCTTCACCGAAGGCGACCACAACGTATTCGCCGTCGGTGAGGTCGGTCGGCACCGTGATCGTCGTATCGATCTCGCCGGCATCATTAGCCGTCGCGTCGACGGTTTCGTCGTCGACGATCCACACGTCGACCGACTCGCCGGGGGCGAATCCGGAGCCCTGCACCCCAACGGTGTCGCCGGGAGCAGCGCTGTCGACGCTGAGTTCGATCTCGGGAGCGTAATCCGAGTCGGGATCCTGGACGACGATGTCGAGTTCGACAGCCGCCGAGCGAACTCCATCATCGACCGTCACGGTCACCGTGTAGGTT
>DXDC01000010.1 GCA_019115685.1 Candidatus Agrococcus pullicola | reverse complement strand
TCTCGGCCGGCGGCGAGTGGGGCGGAGCGGTCCTGATGGCTGTAGAACACGCACCCCAGGGGCGTCGCGGACTGTTCGGGCAATTCCCGCAGCTGGGGGTTCCCTTCGGCATGCTGCTCGCATCCGGAGTGCTCGCGCTCATGCAGGCGATCACCACCGACGAGCAGTGGCTCTCATGGGGCTGGCGGGTACCCTTTATCTCTTCTATTGTTCTCATCTTCGTTGGATTCTGGGTACGCAGGACGGTCGAGGAGTCGCCCGTGTTCTCAGAGATGCAGGAGATCAAAGCGAAGTCCTCCGCTCCGATCGCGGTGCTCTTCAAAGCGTTCGCGCCGCTGGTGGTTTTCGCGGCGTTCGTCTTCGCGGGCAACAACGCGGTCGGCTACATGATCACGGGCGGATTCGTGCAGGGCTACGCTTCGCGCCCTGTCGACGCGGACGTGCCGGGGCTGGGCTTCGACGGACCGTCGGTGCAGGTGGCCGTTCTCGTGGCCGCGGCCATGTGGGCCGTCGCGACCGCGTTCGGAGGGTGGCTGTCGGACATCATCGGTCGTCGCAACACGTATCTGATCGGCTACGTGATCCTCGCGATCACGGCCGTCCCGCTCTTTGAATTCGTCAAGCAGGGCCCGGTCATGATCGGGGTTGCAGGATGCCTGCTGGCGGTCGGTCTCGGCCTCACGTACGGACCACAGGCCGCCTGGTACGCGGAGGTGTTCCCGGCATCTGTGCGGTTCTCGGGCGTCTCCATCTCGTACGCCATCGGCGCTGTTATCGGTGGCGCGTTCTCACCGCTCATCGCGCAGTGGCTGATGGACACGTTCGACGGCAACACGTGGGCGATCGTGCCGTACCTGCTGCTCATGGTCGCTGTCGGCATCATCGGTTCCCTCCTGCTGCGGGAGCGACGAGACATCCCGTTGACGAGCCAGATCGAAGTCGATGGCGAATGGGAGACCTGGAACCGTGAAGACGCGTTGAAGCGGTAGCGGTGGGCTGAGCGTCTCGATGCGCGGGAGCCTCCGGACAGATGATGTTCTCCGGAGGCTTCCGTGCGTTCACACGTCGATGACCGTACCCGGCTCCGCCAGAATGTGTTCGCCGCCCACGTGCTCGACCGCGCCGCGGATGCGTACATTCGAGAGCTCGAGCCCCGCCTCCGACAACGTCATGACGTGCGTGGCGAACGTGCGCTTCGGCGCTACTTCGATGACGAAGTCCATAACCTCTCCGATCTTCAGCCACGGTGCGCCCGCCGGAGTCGCGAGCACTTCGACAGACGAGTCCGGGCCGACGAACGAGTCGCCGGGGTAGTAGAGCTTGCCGTTCACGAACACGCCGACGTTGTCGACGACCGGGATCGACTCGTGAATCACCGCGTGATTGCCCCCGAAGAACTGCAGTTCGAAAGGACCGACCGTGTGCGTCTCGCCGGCGTGCACCGGAACGATTTCGAAGTCCTCAGCGGCTTCCAGCACACCGACCGGTCCGAGGATCGGCGCCTCTGGAAAACGTCGCCGCAGCGACGTCAGGTGCTCGGGATCCCAGTGGTCCGCGTGCTCGTGCGTTATGACGACGCCGACGAGATCGACCGGGTCGAGCGGCTCCGTGTGATCGCCGGGATCGATGATGAGTGTCCGGCCGTCCTCGATGACTTCCAGGCACGCGTGGCCCCGTTTGATGATGCGCATGCAACAAGCCTACGCGCCGCGATTGCTGCGGCGCGTAGGCTTGTGCTCAGAGGAGGCGGCGACAAGGGTCCCAGAGCCTCGCCCCCGCTGCCCTGATCGTTAGTCGTTGCTCGGCGGGCTGTCGGGCGAGTCGGGGCTGTCCGGGGAATCCGGGCTGTCCGGCGAGTCCGGGCTGTCAGGTGAGTCGGGGGAGTTCGGGCTGTGCGGCGAATTCGGTGAGTGAGGCGAGTCCGGTGAATCCGGGGATGCCGGGCTGGGCTGCGAGATCGGGCTCGGAGCCGAGTTCGGCGTTTGCGCGGAAGGCGCGGACACCGTGCTGGGTGCCGAGCTGACCGAGTGCAGACCGTCGTCCGAGCCGATGTAGGTCTTGTCGAGTGAGACACCCGTGCCGGCAACGGCCCCCTGGGCGATCTCCGCGCCGTCTTCGTTCTGCAGACCCGTCTGCTGCGCGACGGCTGCCGCGCCACCGGCGACGACGCCGAGCGTGAGCGTGCTCGCGGCAGTGAGTGCGATCCAGTGCTTTTTCTTCAGCGGCGTCTTGTCCATGAGATCCTCCCGGTGTTGTTGTGGTGTTCGATCTGTCACCTACTCAACACTTTGGTCGTGAGGCTGCAAGGAGACCCAGATGAGGGCCGTCTCATAAGTTGACCGCGGGGTGGGCACAGTTCGTGCTCCGGAGGCGAACGACCCGGCTACGACGCCCCGCTCGCGGCGGTCAGCACCCGATGCTGTGCGTAGCCCCACGTCGCGGCTCCGAGAAGCGGGCCCCACAACCAGAACGGAAGTACAAGGATGAGAAGCAGCTGGTCGACCGGCATCCCACCGACATCAGCGAAGAGTGCCAGTATCGATTCGAAGCCTGCCGCGGTGAACAGCGCGGCGACGATCGCGGCGGGCACGACCGCCAGCGCCTCCGGCACCGATCGGCCTCCGATACGAGGGAACCAGCGCGGGAACGTCTCGCCCCAGGGGAGGACGAGCCCGATGTTCAAGATCGCGCCGGTGAGCATCGCGGCTCCGAGCATCAGCCCGGTGGCGAGAGCTTCCGGGCTTTCCGTCGCATCCCCGCCGAACAGTGGCCACGGCGTCAGCCAGCTGATTCTCGCGATGACGTAGGGTAACGCGCAGACTGACGACGCAATCGTGATGGGCACTCGGTATCGCAGCACGAATCGACCGAGCGCACCATCGCGACGGCGCAGCAGCTGTGCGCCAAGCAGTGCCCAGATACCCGCGAAGAGAATGAAGACCAGAGGCGCAGTGAACTTCGGCACGTCGACGGCAGCTTGTTCCAGGACAAGGCCGTAGAAGCGAACGACCGAGAGTGGACCGAACAGCGCATACGTGATGCCACCGATCGTTGCGAGAGCGATCGGGATGCCGATGCCAGGGCGTTTTACGGCCAGCACCACCACGGTCGTGATCAGCGTGACGGGCAGCGCCAGCGCCAGCGTGTACCCGGCCGCCGCAAGCCCGTTGAAGCCGACGAACCCCAGACCCATGGCCACGCCGGCTGCCAGGCCGATCCAGCCGATGAGAGCGGCTGGCGGCCTCCCGTACAGCGCCAACAGCCCGGCGGTGGTCGTCATTACTCCCAGGGCTGCCTGTGCAGCGGCCAGCACTCGACTCCCCGTTTGGCCATCCTCAACGAGATGATGGGCAGGAACCAGCAGTGTCTCGTACGGCCCCAGCGAGGGGGCGAGAAGCCAGACGAGTGCGCTCGCGAGAACGACGACGCCCAGCGCGGTGCCGGCACTGAGAAGCCGTCGAATCCCGGTGGGGGAGAGCCGTGTCGTGGGAATGGAAATGTGTTGCGAAGTCATGGTTCTACGGTCCCGCCGCAGCAGTGCCTCCGGCTTCGCCCCGCAGAGCGGTTCGCGCTCACCCGAACGGGTGACCTTCGTAACGGATACCGACTAGCCGCCCGCGCCCCGATGGTCTCCGGGGCGGATGAGGCCGTTCTCGTATGCCCAGATAACGACCTGAATTCGATCGGGCAGGCCAAGGCGGGCGAGAACCGCTTTGACGTGCGTCTTGATGGTGTTCTCGCTCAGGAACAGTTCTCTTCCGATCGCCGAGTTCGACGCTCCGCGAGCGAGCAGATCGAAGACCTCGCGCTCGCGGGGTGACAGCTTCGAAAGCGGGTCTCCTTCTGGCATCACTTGCTGACGGACGTGCTGCAGGAGGGATGACGCGGCACGCGGTGACACGGCTGCGTCGCCGTCGGCAACGCGGCAGATCGCGTCCGCCAGTTCCGCGGGCCGGGTGTCCTTCGTCAGGAAGCCGCTCGCACCAGCTCGTATCGCGGCGAAGACATATTGATCGAGATCGAAGGTGGTCAGGATGAGCACACGAGTCGTCGGACGAAACCGGAGGACCTCAGCGGTCGCGGCGATGCCGTCGGTGCCGGGCATCCGGATGTCCATGAGCACCACGTCGACACGGTGTCCGCGCACGTAGTCGATCGCCTCCCTGCCGTCAGCGACGGCGCCAACGACGTTGAGCCGTGCGTCCGCCTCGAGCACCGTGGCGAGAGCGTCTCGAAGCAGTTCCTGGTCGTCGGCGAGAAGGACGGACACAGTCTCGCGTTCGGTCATGACACTCTCTCCGCCGGTAGCACTGCGCGGATGCGCCACCCCTCGCCCCGGAATATTTCCAGTTCGCCATTGGCTCCTTCGACGCGCTCGCGCATCCCGATTAGACCTGTACCCGTCCCCTCGCTGGGCTCGTGATGCCCTTGGCCCCCGTTGTCCGCAACCGTCACCTCGACGCTTCTTTCCGTCCAGTGCACTTCGACCGTGATCTCGATGGGAGGAGCATTGTGTCGTATCGCATTGGTGATGGCCTCCTGCACCAGTCGAAAAGCGGCGACGCTCGCGTCGGGTGAGACAGGACGTTCACGACCAACTGTTCGGAAGCGGATCGTGTGCTCGCTGCTGCCCGCACCTTCGATCAGCCCGGGCAGGCCCGCGATGCCCGGTGTCGGGTCCAGCGGCTCGAATTCGGCGCGGTCGAGGACGCGCAGCATGCCGCGCAGCCCCTGCATAGCGGATCTGCCCGTTTCCGCCACTCTCTCCAGCGCTGCATCGGCTTCATCCCGCTTCGTGAGCACTCGCGCGGCTTCGGCCTGCGCGATCATGACGGTCAGCGAATGCGATACGACGTCGTGCAGATCACGCCCGATGCGGCTTCGCTCTCGGGCGAGTGCGATTCGTGTCTGTTCGTGTCGCAGTTGCTCAGCGCTGATCCGTCGCTGCTTAGCCAGCGATCCCAGGGCCCAGGCAGCGACGACGCCGACGACGAGGGTGCCGGCCTGCACCAGCCACAGCAGGGGGTCACCCGCTGTGCCTCGAGCGATCTCGGCGAAGGTGATGACTCCGGCCCCGGCAATACCGACGGCCAACGCTCCTCGTGATGTCAGCTTGTCATCGCCATTAGCGAGAGCCCACACGAGCACGAGATAGGCGATCGAGGACGGCAGCATGGCCGAGCTGCCGACGCCTTGAACCTGGATGAACGCAAGGGTGAGCATCAGTGCCGACCCGATTGCGAACGCGATGCGCGGCAATCGGTACGCGAGGAAGCTTGTGCAGTGCAGGAGCGCGGTGAGGGCGATCACCAGGATGCTTGTCCGACTGCCCAAGGGGTCGGGAGACGCCTGATGGAGCGTTACGAGCGTGAGCGGAAACGCGATCACGGCGATGAGGGAGGCGGCGACGAGGATGCTGCTGATTACGCTTCCGGGGGCTCGTGCAGCGTGCTGTTCCTTTGCGACCATGGGTTCAGTATTGCCGTGTCGCCGGCAAAAATCATCACCCGAAAAGGCGAATCGCTCCTGTGGAGCGATTCGGTGCAGGGCAGGGATTGGCCGTGCGTGTGCGTTTGGGGCGGCATTTGCGCAAGGCGCTCCTGTGGAGCGATTCGGTGCTGGGCAGGGATTGGCGGTGCGTGTGCGTTTGGAGCGGCGGAATGCGCTCGGCGAGCATCCGCGCTGTGAAGCGGCGTTGCGTTCGACAAGCGATGAGGTTTGCCGGGTTCGGGTGATGAACGGGGACTGCGCCGTTTTCGCGACTCGTGGCGGCGCGAGCCCGTTTACGCCGAGCGGCCTCTCGGAGATGCACAGGAGCCCTGCCGTGGCCCCGTACGCTGTGCATATGCACGTCGTCGTAGCCGCGAATCCCCATGCGCGGTTCGGCCGTGCGAAGACGGCAGGAGCGGAGGCAGCCGCGAAGCTCGTCGAGGCCGGACACGAAGTGCACTTCTTCGAACGCACGTCGTGGGAGCATCTGCTTGCCGACGTTCGGGATGCCTGCAGCGACACCGACGCGCTAGTGGTCGTCGGAGGGGACGGCATGGTGCACCTGGCGGTGAATGTCGTTGCAGAGCACGAAGTGCCTTTCGCGATTGTTCCCAGTGGCAGCGGCAATGACTTCGCCAAGACGCTCGGTCTCGAATCGCTCGACGCTGCAATTGCGGGATTACCGGAGGCTTTGACTCGCGACCCGATCCAGGTGGATGCTCTCCGCATCCGACACAGCGCGGGCGTCAGGTACGCCGCCGGCATCGTCTCGGTAGGATTCGACGCTGACGTGAATCGTCGGTCGTTCGACTTGCAGCGAGTCCCGTCGCGCGTTCGCTATGAAGCTGCGATTGCCCTGACACTCACGAACCCGCACCACCGCACGTTCGAGATCGCATTCGATGACGACGAGCCGTTTGAGCTGTCAACGCTGATCTTCGCGATCGCCAATCATCAGCACTTCGGCGGCGGAATACGAATAGCCCCTGAGGCGGATGTCTTCGATGGCAAACTCACGACGGTCTGGGCCGATCCGCTCACTCGGATCCGGTTCTATCGTTTGCTGACGAAAGCGCTGAGGGGTCGGCACACGGGCGAACGAGACGTGCACGTGCAGGATGCGCAGCGCGTCAGGCTGTGGTCGAGTGAGTCTGTCGACGCGTTCGCCGACGGTGAGAAGATCGGCGCACTCCCGATCGAAGTGGAGGTGTGCCCCGGCCTGCTGCGAGTGCTTCGCTGAGGGGAGATACCTCTTTCGATCGATACAGCAGCGGCTCTGGGCTTGCTAGCTTTGCAGTCGAGCGCCTGTGTTCCGAGAATGTTGTCGAAGCGGTGCGGACGTGACGCAGCGTCACTACGCTTCGAGGAGAACAACTGCTGGAATGAGATTCGACAGAGGGCCGCACCGGGAGGAATATGTTCAAGCGCTGGAGGCAAAAACGTCAGCTCGGCAAGATCAAGCCGGGTAACGGCAGCGCGCTACCGAAATTCCGTTGGTATCAGTTGTTCGGCAGATCGATCTTCTTCATCGATCTGCAGGAACGGGATGGTGCGCACACGTACGCCGTCGACGTCCGATACTTCGAGGACGAGATCTCCGGACAAAAGGGCGACCGCACGTGGGACGGCTCGGTTCGTGATTCGGATGCGGAAGGAACGGACGGGAA
>DXDC01000089.1 GCA_019115685.1 Candidatus Agrococcus pullicola | reverse complement strand
GCGTCGACGATGGTTCGCTGAGGCCGGCGGCGACAACGGTGATTCGTTTCGTCTCCATGCTTGTCAACCTACTCTCCGTCCTGCTTGGCGATGGCCGCACCGGTGTCGACATCATCGCGCGCTGCCGGCTGTGCACTCGAGTCGACACTCCCGCCCGCCTGCCCGGCTGCGACGCGAGCTGCGTGGGTCGGGGCATCCGGCACCCCGGGAGCGCGCACCCTGTCGAACTCCTTGCGCAGAACGGGAACGACTTCTGTTCCGAGGATCTCGATCTGTTCGAGAACAACATCGAGCGGGAGGCCGGCGTGGTCGATCAGGAACATCTGCCGCTGGTAGTCACCCGCCCACTCGCGGAACGAGAGCGTGCGATCGATGACCATCTGCGGTGTACCGACCGTGAGCGGCGTGAGCTCGGAGAAGTCTTCGAGACTTGCGCCGCCACCGTAGACGGGCGCGTTGTCGAAGTAGGGCCTGAAGAAGTCCTTTGCCTTCTGCTCGGTTTCGGCCATGAACACCTGACCCCCGAGTCCGACGATCGCCTCTTCCGGTTCGCCGTGCCCGTAGTGGGCGAAGCGGCGGCGGTAGAGCTGCACCATCTGCTCGGTGTGCTCCTTGTTCCAGAAGATGTTGTTGTGCAGGAAGCCGTCGCCGTAGTAAGCGGCCTGCTCCGCGATCTGCGGGCTGCGAATCGAACCGTGCCAGACGAAGGGAGGGATGCCGTCGAGCGGCCGCGGCGTCGACGTGAAGCCGGTCAGCGGTGTGCGGTGCTTGCCCGTCCAGTTCACGACATCCTCGGTCCAGAGCCTGCGCAACAGGTCGTAGTGCTCGATTGCCAGGGCGATGCCGTCCCGGATGTCGTAGCCGAACCACGGATACACGGGCCCGGTGTTGCCGCGACCGAGCGTGAGATCCATGCGCCCCTCCGAAAGGTGCTGCAGCATCGCGTAGTCTTCTGCGATCTTCACGGGGTCGTTGGTCGTGATGAGCGTCGTCGCGGTCGACAGCAGGATGTTCTTCGTCTGCGCCGCGATGTACGCGAGCGTTGTCGTGGGGCTTGAGGAGAAGAACGGCGGGTTGTGGTGCTCCCCGATCGCGAAGACATCGAGACCGACCTCGTCGGCCTTTTTCGCCATGGCGTTCCATGCCCGGATGCGCTCATGCTCGGTCGGGGTCTTGCCCGTTGTCGGGTCGGGCGTGATGTCGCTGACGGAGAAGATGCCGAACTGCATGCTGCTCATGGTTGCCTCCTTGTGCTCTGCGAGTCTAGCGCATTGTTTCAAATCTTAAATATATAAACGCACAATCATCGAGGTTATTCCCGTAAGAGCGGCAGGCATGTGTCTCGGTGCAACGGCGCCTCCTGTGGCCAAGGTGGGAACCGGGGCGTTGCGCCCCCGGACGGTCGGAAAACTTGAGCCGTCGGATCGTGACACCCGTTGCTTAAGACTTGAAGATCCGCCGGCCGAGCTGTCCGAGCGAGTACCCGGCGAGCTGAACGGCACTCGGCGATGTCGCAAACCCGACTCCCGGGAGGATGCGCGATGCCAGCCGGCGTTTATCGGCCACGTAGTCAGCAGACTGCAGGGCCATTTCCGATGGCTCCCATGCAATGGGTGCCTTCTTGAGATCCTCCAGGTCGCCGAGTACGAATGGGGATCCGAGGTCGGTGACGAGCCGGTGCTTGATGTCGTAGTAGTCGGATCCGGTGCGGAACATGCCCTGCATATCCAGCCGGGCACCGACCAGATGCGGGTGAAACCGCTGCGCGATCATGAAGTCGCGCTTCGAGACGGGCAGGTCGAACAGAAGCCGATGGGTGGTCGCCAATTCGAAGTACGGGAACCGTTTTGCGAGGGCGACGAACGCGCCGGCGTCTTGACCAGTGCAGCTCCAGAACACGTGGTGGTCGAATGATTCGACGAAGCGCTGCGGGATCCATCGTGAAATCTTGGCCCCCGCTTCGTCGTGACGAAGCGAAAGATGCAGAGTGGAGCCGGGCCTCCTCTTGGGATGCAGCGGCTGGAGGAAGGCGTCATCGTAGCCGAAAACAGGGTCATCGTGCAGGTCATGATTCTTGAGGAAATCGAAGGACCACTCATCGCGCACCTCGAGGATGTCGAAAGCACGGAAGGCTTGTGCCGTCACCTCGTCATCCGCATCCGGGCCCGGCATGGGCCCAAGCCCGAGACCGGTTCCAACAAGTCTGCAGCCCAAGTTTTCCTTTGCCCACAGTGCGATGCCGAGCATGAAGCCGTGCGTCGGCCACTTCGTGTTCAGGTATCCGCCGCCGTGCAGGTGGAACACCGTGGTTCCATGCAACTCCCGGTGCAGGGGTGAGTCGGCGTGCTCCGGGTCGGACAGGTAGCCGTAGCCGTGCGAAACCGACTCGTAGAACGTTGTTTCCGGCCGCCAGCGGGCTTCGCGCACCCGCTGCGAGAACTTCACGCTCGGATACGCGTTACCGAAGAGCTTGTGAAGCACTGTGCGGTGGCTGCCGGATACTGTCACCGACCTGCCCGGCAGCCCGAGATCTTTCGTGTACCAGTTGAGCCACGACTGAATGATCAGTTCGTCACCGTAGTTCGGCACGCCGCCGCCACCGAGGAGAAAAATCTTCTGCTGTGTCGTCATCGTCCGATCGGTGGGCTTCCTGTGCGTGTGGAACTGGGCAAAGGCGCACTCAGTCTACAAGGGGGACGGAAGATCGTCTTGCGTTGCAATCCATGACTTCTGGCACCTCTGTTGTGCCCCCTGCGATTCCTAGTGTGGAGGGGTGAACGACACCACCCGCCACCCGAGCCCTCGTGACGCCGCAGTTGACGAGTTATCGGAGCAGGAAGCAGCCTCCGTCGAGCTGGCGCTACGGCCGCCCGCCAACAGAGTGCAACGGCGCGCAGTAGCCTGGTGGATGCTGCAGTCGCTCGTGCTGTCCGTGCCGGTCCTGGCGGCGACCATCGTCGCATATGTTCTCTGGGAGGCCGCCCGGCCCTGGCTCGTCTTTGCCATTTGCGTCGCTTCGCTGCTGCTCGTGATCGGCGTCGTGGTCGAACCCCTGTTGCGGTACCGAGTGCACAGGTGGGAGGCGACCTCGAGCGCTGTCTACGGCCGTAGCGGATGGCTCGTGCGCGAATGGCGTGCGGCGCCGCTTTCGAGAGTGCAGACCGTCGATGCCCGGAGCGGACCGATCGAGCAGCTGCTCGGGCTGGCTACTCTGCGCGTCACGACTGCCTCCTCATACGGGGCCATCGACATCGGCGGGCTCGACCGGACGACTGCGGCGCGCCTGGCAGACCAACTGACGGAAATAACGCAGCAGACCCCGGGTGACGCGACATGAACGTGACCGACCGACACGAGCTCGAGAGCCGATCGTCCGAGAGGGCGAGCTGGCTGCGGCTGAGCCCGCGCATCATCTGGGTGGATCTCGCGATCAGCATTCTTGCCAGCCTGCCCGCTCTTGTGGCCATTTGGCTGTTCGACGTCGACTCCGGCGGTCAAATCTGGCCGTTGATCGGTCTCGCGATATTCGGCGTCGTGGGCGCGATCTTCGATGTGGTGCGCTGGGTATTCACGCGCTACCGGATCACAGCGACGCACGTGGAACTGAAAACCGGCGTCGTTCTGCGACGGCACCGCGTCATCCAGCGCGACCGGATTCGCACTGTCGACATCGAAGCCAAGCTGAGACACCGAGTGGCGAAGATGCGCGTCGTCAATATCGGCGCGGGGCAGCAGGCAGCTGCTGGAGAGTCCGCGTTGGCCCTCGACGCGCTCAGCGCCGACGACGCGCGCGCACTGCAGACGGAACTGCTCACCGATGTGAACGATGCGAACGATGTCGATACCCCGAGCGGTGAAACGGGGCCGGAGCAGGAGGACCAACCTGCCGACGGCAGTGGCGCTCCCATCGGGCCTGAGCACGGGGAGCCGATACGGGTGTTCGCGCGCTTCCGGCCGAGCTGGTTCGTGTTCAACATGTTCAACATCTGGGCCTATGTGCTCGCGCTGGGGCTGGGATGGGGCGCCCTCTGGCTGCTCAGCACCTTCGGTATAGACCTCTACGGCATCATCGTGGGGCTCATGGATTGGAGCTCCATAGGCTGGCTCGGCACCGCGCTCATCGGCCTTATCGCTGCGGGAGCGTTGGGGGCCGTCGGGCTTGGGGTGAACTACTTCACGGAGAACTGGAACCTGGAGCTCGCCCGGGTGCGCGGCCGAGACGGAACTGTGCTGCGGACCAGGAAGGGGCTGTTCACAACTCGCGAGATTAATCGGGACGAGAACCGGATTCGCGGCGCACAGGTTTCCGAACCGGTGCTGTGGCGGTGGATGGGCGCGAGCGATACCAGCGTCATCACGACCGGGCTTGACGAGTGGTCGATGGCCGAACCCGCGGCGATCCTGCCGCGTGGCCCGGTTCGTCGCGCGCGCGAAGTTGCCGGCGACGTCTTGGGCGACACCGAGAATCCATTCCACAAGAACCTGGCGCGGCATCCCCGCAGGGCACTTTTGCGGCGGCTGGTGCTTGCCGCATTCGTCGCCGCGGCTGTTGCGGCGGCGCTCGCCGTTCTGGCATTTACCGACGTCGTGCCGCACACGCTGGTCTGGGCAGCCGCTGCGCTGTTGCCCATTTTCCTGCTTGCGGCGGTAGTCGCGTATCGAGCGTTGGGCCACACGCTCACCGATCGCTACGTCATCACTCGATCCGGGCTGATGAGTCGTGCTACTACGGTGCTTCAACGATCGGCCGTGAGCACCGTGGTCATCAGTGAGTCTCCTATGCAGCGATTGTTGCGGTTGCGTACGGTGAGCACGATGACGGCGGCCGGGTCCGGCGGCTACGACACTCCGGATCTCGATCGGAAGGACAGCCTGGCGTTCGCGCTCAAGGCTGCTCCCGGAATTCTCGACCCTTTCGTTGCCAGAGCCGATGCCCCGTTGGCACAGGGGGCGTTCACTGCAATTCACGAGGTGAGCAACGCTAGAGTGCAAACGTAACGGGCTCGCGACCACGACCGAGCCCGCAGCGTTCAGGAGGATTTCGTGCCGCAATTCGATGTTGTGCGTCGAGAAGCTCGGCTGGCCATGGACGACGGCGTCGAGCTCTACCGATACGAATGGACACCCGCGAAGCCGGTTGCGCAGATCCTGCTGCTTCACGGCGTGGCCGAGCACGCGCTGCGCTACGAGCACGTTGCGCAGTTCTTCGCCAACAACGGCTACCGAGTTGTCAGCTACGACCAGCGCGGGCACGGTGCCACGGGCATCCGGCAGCACAAAGGCGACACCTCGAAGCTCGGCAAGCTCGGCGCGGGGGGTGTTCGACGCGTTCGACGCGATCTCGCCGAGATGCTGCGACTTGTGCGTGCGGACCATCCCGACCTGCCGCTCGGTCTCATCGCTCACTCCTGGGGGTCGTTGACGACGCAGGCGCTCCTCAACGAAGACGCCTCGCTCGTCGACGCGGTCGTGCTGACGGGTACCGCTTGGCGTCGGATAGGGCACATGAACAGTGGCGACCTGAACAAGCGGCACGCGCACCTCGGTGACACCGGCGGAGAATGGCTCACTCGTGATGAAGGCATGGTGCAGGCATGGGTCGATGACCCGCTTGCTTTCGAAGCTCGAGTGCAGCAGTTGTTTGGAGCGGTTGAAGCAGCCAAACTTCTGGGGAGGCCCGCAAAGAGGCTCAGCGCAGATGTGCCGCTGCTCATCACTTCGGGTTCGGATGACTCGCTGTCGAATCCCACGTCACTGGGCAAACTTGCGGAGGACTACCGTCAGCGCAGCGGACTCAGCGATGTGACGCTCGCGATCTTCCCAGGGGCACGGCACGAGATCTTCAATGAAACCAACCGCGGCGAAGTCATGGAGTTCATCGAGCAGTGGCTGGCGAGTAAGCTCCTGCAGCGCCCGAGAGCATAGCGCGGTATGTTGCGGCAACTGGGTCCGAGTTTTTTGCCGCACAGGGTGAAGCACACAGCGTAGGCTTGATTCGACACTGAACAAGGAGGCGAAGTGCACGGCGAGTACAAGGTCCCGGGCGGAAAGCTCGTGGTTGTTGATCTTGAAGAAGTCGACGGCAAGATCGCGAATTTTCAACTCGCGGGTGATTTCTTTCTCGAACCGGACGAAGCGCTCGACGCGATCAACGCCGCCGTAGAAGGACTGCCTGCTTCCGCGCCGGCATCCCGTATTGGTGAGGCAGTCCGCGAGGCACTTCCTGCGGACGCGAACCTGCTGGGATTCACCCCTGAGTCGGTTGGTGTCGCGGTGCGTCGCGCACTGCGGCACGCGAGTTCATTCGAGGACTACGACTGGTCGATCATTATCGACGATGCCCGCGAGCCGATCGAGCACGTCGCGCTCGACGAGGTGCTCACGCGGGAAGTCGGGGAAGGGAGGCGGGGCCCGACGCTGCGCTTCTGGTCGCTCAGCAAGGCGGGCGCCTACATCGGCTCTTTCCAGTCGTATCGGAATGAGATCGACGGAGATGGGGCGAGAAAGCACGATGTGCAGGTGGTGCGGCGCATCACCGGCGGCGGCGCGATGTTCGCCGAGGCCGACAACGTCATCACGTATTCGTTGTATGTGCCGGGCGAGCTCGTGCGGGGCATGAGCTTTGCCGAGTCGTACGAGTTTCTCGACTCGTGGGTGCTCGAAGGGCTACGCGAGCTCGGCATCGACGCGAGATACGAGCCACTCAACGACATTACGTCTCCGGAAGGCAAGATCGGCGGCGCGGCGCAGAAGCGTCTCGGTTCCGGCGCGGTGCTGCACCACGCGACCATGTCGTACGACATCGACGCCGACAAGATGCTCGAAGTGCTGCGCATCGGTCGCGAGAAGCTGAGCGACAAGGGCACCACCAGCGCGAAGAAGCGCGTCGACCCATTGCGCTCGCAGACGGGCATGCCCCGCGACGACGTCCAAGCATCGTTGCTCGGCACGTTCCGTCGGCTCTACGGCGGCACGGACGACACCGTGCGCCCGGAGGAGCTCGCGGAGGCACAAGAGCTGATCGAGACGAAGTTCTCGCAGGAGAAGTGGCTGCGGCGGGTCGTCTAGCGCGTTAACAGGGCCGTGGTGAGAAGCCTGCCTTCAGTCACCGCAGCGAGAAACCCCGATTCAGTGAGTCGTGCTCGTCGCGCTCGAACGAGCTCGTACCGACGCGGAAGGGAGTTCCGGTCACCTCGGGTGTTATCGAGCCGTCTTCGTGCTCCTCAGCGACTCGAGCGGAGAACCGCGTGCCGATGATGGAATCGTGCGTGAGCATCCCGTCAGCAGCCAGGCTGCCGGTCGCGTGCAGCAGCGCTGTTCTCGCGGCGGTGCCGGAACCGCACGGCGAGCGGTCGACCTCACCGTCGGCGAAGACCGTGATGTTCCGCTGATACGGGCCCGCGGGCAGGTCGCCGAGGTCGTCGAACAGGATCGTGCCGTAGACACCTGAGAGGCGCGCATCCGCCAGCTGGGCATCCGGGTGCTCGTTGAGCGCCCACTTGATTTCTCGGCCGATCGCGATGAGCTCTGAAGTCTGCTTCGGCACGACCTTGAGCCCGACAGCCGATGCGGGCAGCGTCGCGTACACGGCACCCGCGAACACGAGATCCACGTCGGCCCGGCCGCGCGAGGTCTCCAGCGGGATGCCGACCTGCAGCACGCGGGATGCCACGTTCCGGAAGGTCACCGACGTCGTGCGACCAGCCTCTCGATGCACCGTCGACTGCACTCGTCCGCTCGGCACGTCGATCGTGACAGTCGTGTCGCCGTCGGCAGAAGCCTCTACCAGACCGTGGTCGACCGCCCAGGCGCCGAGCGCCATGGAGCCGTGTCCGCACGCGGTCGAGAACCCGTCCTTGTGCCAGAAGAGCACACCGAAGTCTGCCCCGTTGTCATCGGGGGGAGTTATGAAACCGCCGTACATGTCGTCGTGACCGCGCGGCTCGAGGCACAGGAATCTGCGCAGCTCGTCGAGCTCGCCGGTCATGGCGTGCACTCGACGTTCTGCGACAGTCGTACCGCGCGTTCCGACGTCGCGAACGATGCGGAACGGTTCACCCGCCGTGTGCCAGTCCTCCGTGGTGATGCGCATTGTTGTCCAGTCAGTCGGCGAGTAACGAAGCTACGACGAGATCCTGCCAACCCATGCCGGCGGTCTTGATGATGCGCGGGCGCGTGAAATCGGGTTCCGCCGATCCCCGTACGATGTCGATCATCGGCACGAGGCCGTCCGCGCTCATGAGCCCCTCAGCGATGGCCATCGTCGCGTCACCGCACTCCCGTAGAGCTACCTCAACGGATTCGATGACGGTCTGCGAACGGGCGACGAGCGCGCCGGGCAGCTCGCGGCGGTCAGTTTCGTGCGATCCGACGGCGGCGATTGCAGGAGAACCGGTAATGGCATCGTCATCGAACAGCGGTGCCGCGGCGGTTGTAGCCGTGACGATGATGTCTGCCGACGCGATCTCCTCACCCGTGCCGACCGCCACCGGCACGCCGTACTTGCTTGCCGCATCCGCTGCCGCTTGCGCTTTGCCTTGATTGCGGCCGATGAGCGTTACGCGTTCGAGCTGCGGCCTGATAGCCAGCATCGCCTCGACGTGCCGGATGCCCTGCGGACCGGTGCCGAATACGACGAGTTCGCGCGCGCCCGGAACCGCGAGCAGGTCGATGATCGCTGCCGAAACCGCCGGAGTACGGATGCTCGTCAACTCCGTGCCGTCCATCAGGGCGACGGGGCTCAGCGTTTCAGCATCGAGCAGGATGTACACCGCTTGAATACGGTCGAGTCCGCGCTCGGTGTTGGCCGGTGCGACGGTAGCGAACTTCTGGCCAGCGAAACGGCCCACCTCGGCGGGCATCAGCAGCAGCTGACCGTGCTCGACGTGCTCTATCCGTCGCTGCAGCGCATCCGCCGGGTCGAACTCCTGCAGGGCTTTTTGGAGCGCGCGGGTCGCATCCAGCATCGAAACGCGTTCGGCGATCTGCGCCGCGTTGATGAGAGGAAGTGCGGTGATGTCGAACACGGTTGTCCTTTCGATGGCGATTCATTCGCCGTTGCGGCGGGCCCACAGCCCGGTCTACCAGGCTGTGGGCCCGCGGCGGCTACTTCGTGAGTTCGGCAGCTTCGTCGGTCTCCTTGGCGTCGTAGCTGATGCCGAGTTCTGCCAGGCGTGCCGATTCGATACGTCGTACGGGGCCGGCGAGAGCCACCGCGACGATAGAGATGACAGCGAGAGCAGCGAGGTAGATCGCGATCGGCACCCACGAGTTGTCGTACTGGGCGAGCAACCAGGTGGCGATCAGCGGCGCCGTTCCGCCGGCGACGGCCGCACCGATCTGGTAGCCGAGCGTGACACCCGTGTAGCGCACGCGTGTGCTGAAGATCTCGGAGGTCAGCGTGCCGAGTGTCGCCGTGATGGGAGGCCAGATGATGCCGAGGCCGATAATGACGGCGGCGTAGGCGGCCCAGTTCATCTGCAGCCCGAGCAGCATGAAGAACGGAGCTGCGAACAGGCCGATCAGCGCTGTGCCGGTGATGTATACCGTGGGTCTGCCGACGCGGTCGGAAAGCCTGCCCATGAACGGAATCAGGATCGTGCTCACGAGCGCACCCGCACTCACGGCGTTCAGCACGGTCGAGCGCTGATAGTCGAGCACGCCGGTCGCGTAGCTGACAACGAATGTCGCGAACACATAGAAGGGGGCGGTCTCGATGACCTTCGCACCGATCGCGACGAGCACGGAGCGCCAGTGATACCGGAACGTGTCACTGATCGGCAGTTTCGCGACCTCACCGGTTTCCTTCGCCTGCCTGAATGCGGGGGTCTCGGCGAGACTGTGCCGGATCCAGAGCCCGACGAACACCAGCACGATCGAGGCGATGAACGGAATCCGCCAGCCCCAGCTCTCGAACTGCTCCGTCGGCAGCTGGCTCACGGCTGAGAACGCGAGCGTTGCCATGAGCATGCCGATCGTGATGCCCATCTGCGGCACGGAGCCGAACAGGCCGCGGCGGTTCTTCGGCGCGTACTCGTAGGCGAGCAGCAGCGCGCCGCCCCACTCGCCGCCGATCGCGAGGCCCTGGATGATGCGGCACAGCACCAAGAGGATGGGAGCGAGGATGCCGGCCGTTTCGAAGGTCGGCAGTAGCCCGATCGCCACGGTTGCGCCGCCCATGAGCGAGAGCGTGATGACGAGCGTTTTCTTGCGGCCGATGCGGTCGCCGATGTGCGCGAAAATGACGCCGCCGAACGGGCGGATGAAGAACGTCAGCGACAACGACAGATACGACAGCATCAGCGAGACGAGCGGGTCTTCCGACGGGAAGAAGTACTTGTCGAAGATGATTGCCGCTGCCGTTGCGTATAGGAAGAAGTCGAACCATTCGATCGCGCTGCCCGAGAGGCTGCCGATGAAGACCTTCCTGTTCGTCGCGGGGGCGCCGGCGACGGAAGTCTGGGATG
>DXDC01000009.1 GCA_019115685.1 Candidatus Agrococcus pullicola | reverse complement strand
CGAGTACAACCATCACCGCCGACACTCCTCGCTCGGCTACCTACCCCCGGCCGAGTACGCTCGGCAATGCACCCATCAAATCGAAACCGACGACTCACAGAGCGTCCGGACCGAATGAAGGGGGCGGCCCATGACGTATCGCGCGCGTGATCGGTCGCGGGGGCGACTGCTTTCCAAGGTTTCCATCGCGCAACGGTCGCTCCAGCAGGGTGAGCTCGCCGCGCAGTGTTGAGGGTCAGTGCAGAGCGCCTCCAACAGGAGACGCGACCATGGAGACGCCGCAAGCTTCCATGGTCGCGGATCCTGAAACCCCTCTGCTACTCTCTTGCCTTTCCAATCGAGAACTCACCAATAACAGTCTTCCCATCGGACTCAAATACGGATATTGAAGTATGAGAAGGCTGAGACTTCTGCCATTCAACGGCCTCTTCTGGCGAACCCACGTTGGCACCGCTAGCGGCGTCGAGGTCCTCCTTGAGGACGTACCCTTCTTGTCCGTTGGTGGCAACAACAAGAATCAGGTCAGGCTCAGACTGTGGGGTCGGCGCATCCGCCGCGGATCCATACGTAAGACCCTCTGAGTTTGTCGAATATGCGGAGATTGGATTCGAATCGGACTCTGTCTCATGGCTCCCAGTCGCAGCACCAGCCGCGGCTCCCCCAAGGCCCCCCGCCAATAGCGCGGTGGCCGCGCCCACGATGATGAATGGCCGACTTGTAAAGAATTTCTTCATGATCCCGACCGCCTAACTGCTCTGATTCGGGGTTTGAGCCGTATTGTACGTATAATAAGAGCTGCCATTCCAGACTCTCACTTGACCATAGCTGTAAAAGGAGCCACTGGCTGAATACTTACCCGTCACATTCTGGTAGTAATTGTTCACGCCTATTAAGCCGTTATTGTAATAGAAGCCAACGACCCTGTGTAACGCGCCACTATCTCGATAGAGCCTTGCGTTTGCGCCAATTTCTCCGGCTGTAGCGTTGTTGGTGATCGGCCTAATAGCCGTCGCTGCCCCGGCTTTCCCGGGTGTCGTGCTGACGCGAGACCACGTATCGTATTGCTGATTACCTACTGTCCTCGTAATCACTGCACCGCTTGCGTCTCCTGCTACGGCTGCCGGCGCAGTAAAGCCACCCAAAAACCCGATCAGCATGGATCCAGCTATCACGCTCAAGCTTCGCGATAATGAAAGCCTGCGATTCTCACCCTTGATCATCACATACCCTTCAATATTCTGATACTTCAAACTCGCCAACAGGATACCCGCGAGAAACCCTTATGGCTAGCCTTTGCGTTGGCTCGCGTACAACCTTCGCGTAGCTCGGTGCGTTGCCTCAAGGGGTGCCTCTGCCTGAGGGTGTGTCGTGGCGGTGGTGGCTGAGCGCTTCCAGCAGAGCCGAACCTCACCACAATCGTGTCCGCAGGGGGATCGTCTACTGAGACGCGCTTGGGGAGGGGGCGATGTCAATGTCCGAAGTCTTCAACACTTCTGCTCGAAGTCCTCGACACTCGTTCGCGTCATCTGATCTTACGAGCTGAGGGAATGTCTCGCATCCATGAGATGCAAGACACCGAGGTTGGGTAACTCCGTCCGCTCGCGAGGCTTCGGGTCAGCGGGCGTGCGTTTGTGGGTGCAGTTTCACTATGCTTAGTGTACGTATTTCAAGGTACACTATGACCATGGCTATCACCGTCAGTTCTGATCAGCGACCTGGTTTGCGCGCGTACGAAGACTCCATCAGGCTTCCTTTCGCCGAGCTCGTCTCCAAGTTGCGCGAGTTGCTCGGCGTGCGGCTGGTCGCGTATATCGGTGGGGTGAAGTCTGCGCGGTCGGTTTCGACGTGGGCTGAGGGTGCGGGGCAGCCTGGTGAGGTCGACCGCGAGCGGCTGCGCCATGCGTTTTACGCGGCGGCCTTGCTGCGGGAGCACTACGACGCCTCGACGGTGCAGTCGTGGTTTAAAGGAATGAACCCTGCGATGCATGATCAGGCCCCCGCGCAAGTGCTTCGCGAGGGAGAGCCGCTGGCGGGCGCCCGCGAGGTGATCGCGGCGGCGAAGTCGTTCGCCTACATCGGATGACGCACGGCGAAATCGAGATCGAGGTCTCCGACGACCTTGGCGACGTCTGGCACGTCGGTTATGAACCCGACGCATGGGCATGGGTGCCATGGCGTTATGCCGACGACGAAGGACTCTTCGGCGGACGGTGGGATGACCAACTCGGGCAGTTCCGAACCATCTACACCGCGGACAGTCTCCTCGGTTGCCTCCTCGAACTGCTCGCGCGATTCCGACCGAACCGAACCCTATTAGCAGCACTCGATGACATCGTCGACGACGACGACAGCGTGGGGCAGTTCCCCGAGGCGCCGAGCGGCGCCGTCGGTCACTCGTGGCTCGATGGTCGCGAGTACGGCTCCGCCCGCCAGACAGGCTCGTACTGCTTCATCACCCACTCACGTAGCCTTGCCGCTCTCATTGCCCATTACCCGCTCGAGCGCCACGGCCTCACCGCGAGCGACGTCGATGCTGCCCTACTCAAAGACGCCCACGATCGCGTTGTGACCAGATCGATTGCCCGATGGCTCTATGACCTTCACGATGACGATGGTGCCTCCGTCGACGGCGTACGTTTCCAGTCAAGGCACGGCGACGAGATCCGTGTCTGGGCTGTGTTTGAGCGCGCGGATGACGGCGCACAGAGCCAACGGCTTCGGGCGACGAGTGAGCCGACGCGCCTCCACCCCGATCTCCCGGCACTACAAGAGGCTTTCAGTCGCTTCGGGCTTCGCTGGGCGGAAGACTGAGGTGCCTCATAACCTGGGCGTCTCATAACGCATCGGTTGCGAGACATAACTCGTGTCTCGCGGGCATTTTCACCGTCCGGCGCTGGAAAACGAGACTGAACCGACCTGGGTTCTGTTCCGATGTCTATGTGAGCGCCGGTGCGGCGTCTCGTGATTGATAGTAGGTGGTTTCGAACTCGGTCGGGGTGGCGTAGTCGAGCGCTTCGTGAAGGCGGTGGTTGTTCCACCAGTCGACCCAGTTCATCGTCTGGAACTCGACTTCGGTGACCGATGGCCAGGCGGGTCGGGCATGGATGAGTTCAGCCTTGTAGAGACCGTTGACGGTCTCAGCGAGGGCATTGTCGTAACTGTCGCCAACGGTTCCAACTGAGCCGGTGATGCCGGCCTGGGCGAGGCGTTCGGAGTACCGAATGGAAACGTATTGGCTGGGTTCAACCGGTCGATGCAACACCGGGTTGTTGAAGCGAGCGTAGCTGCTCTTCGAACACCTCGGCCGGAGTCTTCCAGCCGAGGCTCTTGCGGGGTCGGTTGTTCAACGCGAGAGCGACTGCTTCGAGATCTTCCGCCGACCATCGTGAGAGGTCTGTGCCCTTCGGGAAGTATTGCCGTAGCAACCCGTTGGTGTTCTCGTTCGTCGGCCGCTGCCAGGGCGAGTGGGGGTCGGCGAAGAACACCTTCGTTCCCGTATCGAGCGCGAACTGAGCGTGCGCGGAGAGCTCCTTGCCGCGGTCCCGGGTGAGTGTCTTGCGGAGCTGTTCTGGAAGCTTCGTCATTGACAGGCTCAGCGCGGCGTTCATCGCGACAGCGCCATACCCGCCCAACGCGGGACCGTTCTTGACGGGCAAAATCTCGCCATAGCCTTCCAGTCGTGGCAGATGCACCAGCAGGGTCGAGCGGCTCTTGCGCTCGACGATCGTGCCGATCGCCGACCGGCCCGTGCCGATGATCAGGTCGCCCTCCCAATGCCCGGGGACGGCGCGGTCCGCGGCCTCCGCAGGACGTTCGGAGAATACGACATCCGCGGTGACATGCCCTTGCGGCCGGTTCCGCACTCGAGCTCGTGGTCGCCGGAGTGCGCGGCCTGTTCGCAGGCAAGTGACGAGCTCACGCTTGAGCGCACCCCGACCCTGGATGAACAGCGACTGATAGATCGCCTCGTGGCTGATGCGCATGGACTCATCATCCGGGAAGTCGACCTTCAAACGGCGCGAGATCTGCTCCGGACTCCACGCGGTCACCCACCGCCGATCCTGCCGATGCGGCTTGTTCAGCCCCTTCCATGTCGGTGGTTCCGGCCCGACGACGATCCTGCCGTCCGGACTGCGGATACTGCCGGCGAGACGCTCCTGGACGTACTCACGCAGCCTGTCGTTGGTCGCGAGCCGCGCCGCCTTCGGTCGCTTCGCCGCCTGCTGAGCCTTCCACTGCGCCACCAACGCCCGGTACTCCAGCGTCCCACTGCGCGTGGCCGCGTTGCGGCGCAGCTCGCGAGAGACCGTTCCCGGGTCACGGCCGACCCTGCGTGCGATTTCACGCACCCCGACCTGCTTCGCGCGCAGCAGCGCGATCTCCTCGCGCTCCTCGAAGGACAGGTAGCGGCCGGTCGGCTCGGCCAATGAGATCGGTGGCATGCCGCCAGCGTGGCGAAACCAACGGCTCCCAACTGGCACAGACACGCCCACCCGCAAAGCTGCCTCGGCCGAATTGATGCCCGTCGCAATCAGACGCCAGAACTGCCGCTGCACCGCCCGCGAGGGCTCAGGCCGCCCGGGCGACCGCATCGGCGGCCGCAACGCTCGATCGGCACGCCACTGGCGTCGAGCACCTTCCGGCATCTCGCTCGTCTTCGCAAACCAGTACTTCGTCGCCATCGCTGAACACCTCCACGATTAAGGTGTTGCGACGACCAGTTGAATTCGCCTTGAGCTCCGCGATCCGAATGGTGGACGAGTTCGTCGAGCGCGTCGCCCTTCGCCGAGATGAGCGCGTGCTCGAGAGCCTCGAGGGGGAGGTCTTCAGTGCGCATCGTCGCCCGGGTTGCCCAGCCTGCGATCTTCCGGGAGAACACGTCGGTCACGAATGCGGTGTAACAGAACCCGGCCGTCGTGCGAACGTACGTGATGTCGGCCACCCAGAGCCGGTTCGGACGATCCGCCCGGAAGCGCCGTTCGACGAGATCCGGGCGCTCATCCGGCTTGGCCGCTGGTGTCGTGGTGCGCGGTTTACGGCCCCGGATCACGCCTTCGAGTCCCGCGATTCGCATGAGTCTGGCGACCTGATCACGGCCGATCTGCCAGCCGGCCCGCAGCATCACGCGCCAGATCTTCCGGGACCCGTAGACGCCGTAGTTGTCGGCATGGATCTGCTCGATCACGGGCAGTAGCTCCGCGTCGCGGAGCTGGCGGTCGCTTGCGGGACGGGTCTTCGCTGCCCGGTATCCGCGGGAGGTGATGAACCCACCGTCTGTCGCTGCGAGAGTGCGGCAGATGAGCTCGACCCCGAACTGATCGCGATACAAGTCGATATACGCGATCATCTCGGCGTGGGCCGGTCGAGCTCCGCGGCGAAAAACGCCGACGCGGTCTTCAAGATCTCGTTCGCACGACGCAACTCCGCATTCTCCCGTTTGAGCTTACGAATCTCGGCCTGCGCGTCGGTCGTCGTGCCCGGCCTGGCGCCTTTGTCGATATCGGCTTGCTCGACCCAACGGCGCAGCGCCTCGGTCGACACGTTCAACTTCGGGGCGGTGAGTTTGATCACCTGGTAGCAGGTCAGGCCGTCCTCGTTGGCTTCGAGCCTGTCCACCACCATGCGGACCGCACGGTCCTTGAACGACTGCGGATACTTCGCGGGCATGTTCCCATCCTCTCGATAAAAGAACGGAACGAAACCCAGAGCGGTTCAATCGGCATCGCCCTCGGCATCGCAACCCTTACGGCGATCTTTACTGCCGCAGGTGGCGAACTCACCCCCACCGGCTTCACTGACGCCGCCATCCCCGCCGTCACTGTCGGTGGAATCGCCCTCGTCATCGCAGCACTGATCGGCTGCGCGATCCCGAAACACCGCAACATACAGGCGGCGAGCACTTCTGCCGATGCGTCTTCGCACATCGCCCAACCCGCCACTGGGGAAGCAGGAACACCATGAGCCGGCCGCGCAAGGACCGACTCCGAGCCGTTAGCCTGCTGGGCGCGGTCGGTGCAGGTGCTTCGTGCCGGAGAGGAGAGACTCGAGAAACTCACGCCGCGGCTGGACGAGCTGACCGAACTCAGCAGGGCCGGGAATCTCTCGAAGTCCTTCGCCAGGATCCACGCCTTATGGTTCTTGATTGCGGACACGCTCAGCCCGTTTTTCAAGACTATGCCCGTGCCGCAAGTGCTGGCGCTATCGGCTAAGAGGCGACCCGAATCGATACGCAATCATAGGCTTGCCGCTCCGGTGCGGGTTGGGCCCGGGCGGTGCGCGACGCGCTGCACGGCGACTTCACCCGGCGGTGGCTGCTGCGCGAGAGGTGGCGTGGTCGCGTAATCAGGTCATAATCAGGCCATTGAGATGCCCACTCGGAACATCGGGATCACCCCGAGCACGCACCTTCTGTGGACCGCGCCGGGCAGTAGGCCGAAGCGTGAGAAGCGGTGCGCACGTATCTTGCGATGGCCCTCGGCTCTGCGACTCGTGACTTCGTAGACGGTGGTGACGCACTCGCACCCGGCGAACGAAAGCGATCGGGGCTGCGAGATTGGCGACCCCGAAACGTCATCTGACGAAGGTGCAAAAGTTTCTCCCCCATTCGGTTGGGGTGTCGGCTCCGGAAACGTTACGACCCCGTTGGGTCTTGATCCAGCACGCTGGGGTAGGATTTCAATTTCTTGCTGAGACGCGCGGGAGACTCAGTAGCCTCGTACGGCAGATTCACAACCCAAACGTCACACTATTTCTGAGGTCAACCGGAATGCACCTTGCCAGAACCAAAATGGGCGAACCACGCGGCTAAAAAGTGCCATGCACTTTCAGAAGGTTGAACTGGTCTGTTCGAGATAGCGGGCGACGATTCCGAGTTCTTCTTCGGTGAAATTCGCGTTCACGTCGCTGAGCGCATCGGCATATTGGTGATACCGGCGGTTGACCGGCTCGATTGCCTCCGGGATCAGCTCGATGTTGATTCGCCTGCGATCCACCGGATCATGCACCCTGCGGAGGTACCCACCGCTCTCGAGGCGATCGAGAACGCGCGTCACCGTGCTATTAGGCATACTCGTGGCCTGACTGAGCTGCTTCGGAGTCCGCACGTTTCCGCGGAGGACGAGAAGGTGCAGCGTTTGGAGGTCGATGACGAGCAGACCGAACTCGCGGGCGATGCGCTCGTTGCCGAGGACCGCGTTGACGAGAGCATTCTGCTGCGCGCGCTGGATACGGGCACCGTTCGGGCTGGACATTTCGGGACACCTCTCGTAGTCTTTCCATTATGGAACTATCCCATGTCAGTACAGTATTGATTTGGGATGTTCCTGTTGGTGAAATTATAACGTGGGGAGTGTCATGTCTCAGACGGGTAGCCGAAGCAGGGTCGCCGCAGTCATCGTGTTGCTGATCGCGTTGTTCATGGATCTGATGGATGTCACGATCGTCAATGTCGCCCTTCCCGCAATCCAGCAGGATCTTGGCGCTACATCAGAGCACCTGGAGTGGATCGTCAGCGGCTACCTGTTGGGCTTGGCAGCACTCCTAATCACCGGCGGCAGGCTCGGAGACGTCTTTGGGCGACGGCGGGTGTTTGTCATTGGGGTGGTCGGGTTCACTGCGGCGTCACTGCTGGCGGGACTTGCCTCTACTGCTGGCGCTCTCGTTGGGTTTCGTGCCATGCAGGGCCTGTTTGCAGGCGTCATGGTTCCACAGGTGCTGTCGATAATTCAGGCGATATTTCCGCCTCGCGAGCGCGCTGCGGTCTACGGAATCACCGGGGCGGTCACAGGACTTGCGGCCGTGGCTGGACCACTCGTTGGGGGTGCACTTATCACCGGCGATGCGTTCGGGATAGGCTGGCGCTCTATCTTCATGATTAACGTCCCGATCGGTGTTGTGCTCATAGTCGGCGCACTGTGGCTCATTCCGGAAACTAAATCCGCACACGCATTGCGGGTAGACGTGAAAGGCGTGCTGCTCGCGATGGCTGGGGTATTAGCGCTGGTGTATCCGCTCGTTGAGGGTCGGCAATTGGGCTGGCCATTGTGGGTCTTTGTGCTCATGCTCTTGTCTCCGGTGCTCCTTGCCTTGTTCGTCCGGCAGCAACGACTTCGTTCCGTGACAAACCAGGCTCCGTTACTGCCCATGGGGTTGTTTCGGGACCGTGGATTCAGTGCGGGTTTAGTGGTGCAACTGACTTTCCAGGCTGGAGTTGCGAGCTACTTTCTCATCCTCACGCTTTACCTGCAATCAGGCCTCGGGTTCAGCGCCTGGCATGCAGGCTTGACCATTCTTCCTTTCAGCCTTGGGGCGGTCATCGGCAGCGGTGTCGCAGTCCCTCTCACAGCTAAACTTGGGAAACTGCTGGTGACTGCAGGAGCGATTTTTCAGGCCGCCGGTGTGGGATGGTCCATCGCTGTTGTCAGTGATCGGGCGGATGCACTAACCATTCCCGATTTGATTCTTCCTATGGGGGTAGCGGGCATAGGTCTTGGTATTCTCGTCGTCCCACTTCTCGATGTGGCGCTAGCAACGGTCCCGGTGGATGATGCGGGTTCAGCATCGGGCGCGCTCACTACGTTCCAACAAGTCGGCGCTGCCCTCGGCGTCGCCGTTGTCGGCACCGTGTTCTTTGGCATCATCGGCACAGAGTTCGACCCAGCTACGTTGCAAGAGGCGTTTCTGACCGCGGCTTGGGTGACCATCAGTGCGGCCTGCGTAGCCGTTCTGGCGAGCTTCTTTCTGCCGGGCATCACCGCCGTCCGCAACCGGGTGGCAAGTCAAGCACAAGCGCTACAAAATCAGTAAGGCACAACTTCGCTCCAAGTATCTTCAGCTTCACCACATGCCTCAGGCTTATGCCCGGAGCCGCCTCATCGAGTCCTTCGCGGTGACAGATACACGCGGTGCTGGTTCCCTGCGTCGCTGCGAGCAAGAGTCGCTCGGAGATGGCCACTTACTGAGAGAGTCTGACGAGCATTGCCTCGTTATCTTTGTGCATAACTTCGATTGCGGGTGGAGTTGGGCTGACCCCGTTTCGTAGGTCCGGTGGTTCTGAGAGTCGTCCTGTCGCCCGCGGTTGTGGGCAGGGAGACTGGTCAGATCATGTCGAACAGCAGGAAGCGTCACACCCCGGAACAGGTCGTCCGCAA
>DXDC01000088.1 GCA_019115685.1 Candidatus Agrococcus pullicola | reverse complement strand
GCGTTCTGCCGGGGGTTTTTCGCGTCCCTTGCACCCTTGGGCAAGCGCGTTCGGCTCCAAAGCAATCGCACCGCGATTGCGGCGAACAGGCCGAGGCGCCATAGGCACCGAGGAAGCCCCCGGCGTTGTCCAATAGCTGACGCATAGAGAACACAAGGGCCGTTGCATAGGGGGCGCCCGTAGTGTGATCCACACGTTGAAAGTTTTGCTGTGACTCTCAACGAAAGCTGACTTCTGTGAATCAGCTTGGTGCAAGGGACAGAAAAACCCCCGGCGTTCTGCCGGGGGTTTTTCGCGTCCCTTGCACCCTTGGGCAAGCGCGTTCGGCTCCAAAGCAATCGCACCGCGATTGCGGCGAACGCGCCGAGGCGCCGTAGGCACCGAGGAGAAAACCCCGGGCTCTCCGGGGGCATTTTCGCGTCCCGCAGCACCTTGGGGCAAGCGGGCGGGTCAGTGCTTGAAGTGCACGAAGAGGCGTCCGAAGTTCTTGCTGTCTTTGTCGATGCGGTGATATCGGGCCTTGATCTCCTTGCGCTCCAGAAATCGCAGCACGCGCTTCTTCAGCTGCCCGCTCCCCTTGCCCGGGATGATCTCGACTGTCTTCACCCGTTTCTGTTCCGCTTCATCCATGATGTCGTTCAGCGCACGGTCGATGTCGGTGCCCCTGTTGTAAATGTCGTGCAGATCGAGTTTGAGCTTCATCGGTACCCCTCGGGTCGTCGGCCCTTCCAGGGTCTCACAACACCGAGGATCGCTCTGCCCTCACCGGCCAGTCCGGCGCACTCGCCCGGATGCCGAACAATCACCTGGCATCAGCTCGAAAGACAGACGCCAGACTCCTTTTCGAGACGGGTTCTGGTTAGGCTATCGATCCTCCCCAGTTGGCCCAGGGGGCGGAGCACGTGGTCTTTTCAGCCAGGCGCGCGCTTGCTCATGCGAACGTTCGTGCAGATCCGGACACGCGCTATTCGCAAAACGTCCGTTGAGAAGCATGCTGAGTAGGCATTTCTCGAATCGGTAACTTGGCACGGTGCGAGAAACGCCCACCGAGCAGCATCATCGGTAGGCATTTCCCGAATCTGGGCCGGGATCGAGCAGCCGGGCTCGTCAGACAAAGCGTGTGCTCGCGCGACTACCGCAGGTGCTCGGCGAAGAACTCGAACGCGCCGCCCTTGAACTTGCGACTCGTGATGGCGTTGAGGTGGTTGCGGCCTGGGATCGGGGCGAAGCGGGCATCCGGCGCGACCGCAACGATCGACTCGGTGTCGTCGGCTCGGTCATCCTTATCGCCGCTCATGAGCAGCATTGGCACCGCGGGTGGGTTCTCCCCCGGCCTGAACGGCGCACGAGAGACCCCGAAGACAACGTCGAGCAGCACCTGCGGGTTCGCCTCCGGGAAGATCGTCGCCAACTGCACGACGAACGCCGTCGGTCCGGTGGCTTCCACTCGGCCGGCGAGGGCGTCCACCGCCATCTCGCGATCGATGCCTTCGAACGGGTCCGAGGCCGGCAACCCACCCAGCACCAGTGCGGAGAACACATCGGGATTCGCGCCCGCGAACCGATAGGCGAGACGAGAGCCCATGGAGTAACCGAGGCAGCCGAGCCACGAATCCGGGGCAAGGTTCAGTGAACGGATCACGGCATCCACGTCTTCGAAGAACCGGGTGACGTCGTACGCGTCCTCTCCTGCCGGATTGCCGCTGTCACCGTGGCCGCGCAGGTCCATGCCGATGCCGCGGAATCCGGCTTCCGCCAACGCGCGGTCCCAGCCCGCGTCGATCCAGTTGCGCTGCGTGCTCGACGCGAAGCCGTGCAGTAGCAGCACCGCTGGGCCGGAAGCGTCGCCGAGTTCGTAGACGGCGATCTCCGTGCCATCAGCGCTTACGACGTGCCGCATCAGCTCTTCTTCGACAGGCGGACCCGTCGTTCCTTCTTCTGCTCCTGCGGGACGGTGCCGACGATACCGGCCTCGTCGTCCGAAACTTCGAACGTGATCAACGGGTCGCCGACGTTCACGGTGTCGCCGTCCTCGCCGTGCAGCGTCTTCACGGTGCCGGCGATAGGGCTCGGCAGTTCGAGCGCAGACTTCGTGGTCTCGACTTCGACGATCGGGGTGTTGCGCTCGACCCACTGACCGGGCTCCACAAGCCACTCGAGAATGGTCGCGTCGATGAGTCCCTCACCGAGATCGGGAAGCGGAAAAGAACGTTCAGCCATTAGTACTCCAAACTGCGTTGCACACCGAACAGGATGCGGTCGATGCCCGGGATGTATTCGTCTTCGAGATCTCCTGCGGGAGTGGGTACATCGTAACCCGTGACCCGCTCTACCGGGGCTTGTATCCGCCCCCAGAGGCGCTCGGTCAGCAGCTGGCCGATCTCCGCTCCGAGCCCCGCAGTGCGCGGTGCCTCGTGCACGACGACGGCACGGCCGGTCTTGGCGACCGAAGCGACGAGGCCGTCTTCGTCGAGCGGCTTCAGCCAGCGCGCGTCGATCACTTCGATCGATACGTCGTCTTCGGCAGCGAGCTCTGCCACCTCGATAGCGCGCGCGACCATTGCGCCCCAGGTGATGATCGTCAGATCTTCACCCTCGCGCGCCACGAGCGAGCCGTCGAGGTCGCCGGGGTTGTCGAAGTCGACCTCGCCACGGTTCCAGTAGCGGGACTTCGGCTCCATGAACATCACCGGGTCGGGCATCTCGTGCGCCTTGCGCAGCAGGTGATAGGCCTGGTGCGAGTTCGAGGGCGAGACCACCTTCAGCCCCGGCACGTGCGCGAGAGTCGCTTCGATCGACTCACCGTGCAGTTCGGGAGCGCGGATGCCGCCGTAGCTCGGGATGCGCAGCACCATCTGCATCGGCATCGCACCGCGTGTGCGATAGTTCGTGCGCGCGATCTGGCTGATGAGCTGGTTCATCGCCGGGTAGGCGAACCCGTCGAACTGCACCTCGGGGATGGGCCGATAACCCGCCATCGCAAGGCCGGCCGCCATACCGAGGATGCCCGATTCGGCGAGCGGGGTGTCGATGACGCGTTCCGCGCCGAACTCGGCCTGCAGTCCGTCGGTCACGCGGAAAACACCCCCGAGCTTGCCAACATCTTCACCGAACACGAGCGACTTCGGGTCGGATTCGAGAATGTCGTGCATCGCCCGGTTCAGCGCCTGCTGGGTGGAGAGGCTCTCCGTCGTCGCAACGGCAGGCTGGGACATCAGAGTCTCAGTCACGGTCGGTCTCCTCTCGCCACTGCTGCTGTTGGGCAGCGATCTGCGGTGTCTTCTCCTGGAAGACGAAGTCGAACATCTCGTCGCCGTGGACGTATCGTGGCCTCGTCATCCCCTCGCGCACAGCGCCGAGGGTCTTTTCAGCTTCGACTTCGGCCTGCTGCCACCATTCGCTGTCGGCGATGGCGTCCTTGACCCGGTCGAGCGGGTCGGGGCCGAGCATCCGCTCCTCCTCGAGCGTGCGGTAACGGCTCGGGTCGTCGCTCGTCGCGTGCGGTCCGCGGCGGTAGGTGAACGCCTCCATCACGACGGGTCCGTTTTCGCGTGCATAGTCGAGCGCGACGCCCGTCGCCTGGAACACTTCGGCCACGTCGTCACCGTCGACCTTGATCGACGGCATGGCGTAGCCCGCGGCTCGGTCGGCGATGCTGCCACCGGCGACCTGCAGGTGCAGCGGGGTCGACAGCGACCACTGGTTGTTCTGCACGAAGAACACGACGGGAGCCCGCATCACGGATGCGAAGTTGAACGCCTCGTGCACGTCGCCCTGGCTGGAGGCGCCGTCACCCAAATACGCTAGCGCGGCACCGCCGGAACCTTCGAGTTTCTGCGCGTACGCCCATCCCATCGCTTGGATGCCCGTGGAGCCGACGACCGCCTGCAGCGGCGTGTGCCGGGCTTTATTGGGGTCGGCGAATCCGCCGTTCCAGAGCGCGAGGTGACTGCCCATGTAGTCGGTGAGGTCGCTTTCGAGCGCCGCGATGACACCGTGATCGCGGTAGGTGATGAACGCCATGTCGCGGGTCTTGTCGAGCGCGAAAGCGCTGCCGACCTGCGCAGCCTCCTGGCCGATAGCGGGCGGGAACGCCGGCAGGATGCCCTGGCGCTGCCAGCGGACGGCCTCAACATCGAGGGTGCGAGCGACGAGCATGTGCCGCGCGAGCGCTCTCAATGTGTCGGCAGACGTTTCGACGGGGCTCTGCGCTGGCCAGAGTTGCTCCGGCGCCTGCGACGCCGTTGGTGGAACGGGCACGACGGACTCCTCACTGCATTGGTACGTGCCTACGCTAAAGTCACTGCCCGATAGGCACAAGGTGCGACGCTTTCGACATACACTTTGTGCAACTTGTCTATAGTTAATGGAGCTTCAACTGACATTTTGTCTACCACGAAGGGACTGCAGTGCGAATCGACAGTATCGACGCGAACATCGTTCAGCTGTTCAGCGACGAACCCCGCATCGGCGTGCTCGAGGCGAGCCGTAGGCTCGGGCTCGCTCGAGCCACCGTGCAGTCCAGGCTCGACAAGCTCGTGGCGGGAGGGGCAATCGCGTCGTTCGCTCCTCGCCTCGCTCCCGCGGAGTTCGGTTACCCGGTCTCGGCTTACGTTTCGGTGCGAGTCGAGCAGCGCGCCGGCCACACACAGCTCGGAGACTTCCTCGCGGCGATCCCCGAGGTGACCGAGGTGCACACCGTATCGGGCGACTTCGACATGCTCTGCCGCGTCGTCGCGACTTCGAACGCCGACCTCCAGCGGGTTCTCGACCGCATCAGCGAGCATCCCACTCCCGTGCGGACGTCCTCGTCGATCGTGCTGACGACGCATTTCGAGCAGCGCACGCTGCCGGCGTTCGTGGCCGCGGCCGAGCGGGGGCCGTAACCGACTGCGACCGAAACGCAGGAACATCGTCGATCGTGACCGAAATGCCGATGGATTATTCAGCCGCCCGGTTCGTTCCAGCATTTCGGGACGCCACTCGGGCTACGGCACAATGGCATGAGCGCCAATCGAAGGGGACCGAGGGATGACCGAAACCGCACCGCACGGGAGCACGACGGCGGACGCCGTACTCGAAGCACTCGCCGAGGGGCTCAGCGAAGGAGCACTCTCTAAGGACAGCGCCGAGTTGAGTGCTGCTAGGGCAGACCGGTCGGGCAAGATCGCAGACGGCGCCCCTATCGCCGTAGTGCATGCGCAGTCGATCGAAGACGTGCAGCTCGTCATGCGCGTCGCTTCCGCACGAGGCATCCCGGTGGTTCCGCGCGGAGCTGGAACGGGGCTGGCCGGTGCTGCCATCGCGGGGGAGAACACGATCAGCCTCTCGCTGCTGCGCATGAACCGCATCCTGGAAGTGAATGCCGCCGATCAACTCGCGGTCGTCGAGCCGGGCATCTTGAACGCCACCCTCAACGAACAGCTGGAGCCGCACGGCTTCTGGTGGGCACCCGACCCGGCGAGCCGCTCGATCTCAACCGTGGGCGGCAACATCGCCACGAATGCCGGCGGGCTGCTGTGCGCGAAGTACGGGGTGACACGAGAAGCGGTGCTGGGGCTCGATGTCGTGCTCCCGGATGGTGAGCTGCTGCGCTTGGGACACCGTACGGTCAAGGGCGTCACCGGCTACGACCTCGCCGCCCTCATGATCGGCTCGGAGGGCACGCTCGGCATCGTCGTGGGCGCGACGCTGAAGCTGCGACCGCTGGTACCGGGCGAACTCTGGACGATCGGCGCTGAATTCCCGGATGAACAGTCCGCCGCCGAGGCGTGCGCTGCCGTGACCGCCGCGCGTATCCGGCCGGCGGTGATGGAACTGATCGGCTCCGTCGGGATCGGGTTGCTCGCTTCCTACACCGACACGACGCTGCAGGGCGCGTTCGTGCTGCTGCAGACCGATGACAACGACGGCGAACAGACGGCGAGAGCCGCTGCCGAAGTGCTCGAACGGTTCGGCGCGAAGGTCGAGTTGACGAGCGACCACGAGCGTTCCGCGCACCTTGCGGAGGCACGGCGGCAGATGATGCCGGCCATGGAGGCCGCGGGCAACGTGCTGGTGGAGGACGTCGCGGTGCCGCGATCGCGCATGGCCGAGATGTTCGCGTTCTGCAACGACGTGGGGGCGCGTTACGGCGTAACCGTGTCTACCGTGGCGCACGCTGGCGACGGCAACCTGCATCCGGCGTTCGTGTTCGACGACGCCGAGCCGACCGAGGCAGTATGGCAGGCGGCCGACGAGATCTTTACGAAAGCGATCGCGCTCGGCGGGACGCTCACGGGTGAGCACGGCGTCGGCACGCTGAAGAGCCGCTGGCTGCGCGACGAGCTCGGGGATGTGCAATACGAGTTGCAGCGCCGCATCAAGGCCGCGTTCGACCCCCAGGGCATCATGAACCCGGGAAAGGTGTTCGGGGCATAACCGCCGCGCATCGAGCTGCAAGTCGGATCGAGCTCGGAAAGAAACGTTGAGCCGGAAGGAAAACGACTGCCCAGCCCAACTCACGGGAAGACAAACGCCTGTCGAGACTACTTCCGAGTACGCGTCTGCCTCCTCACCGGGCGAGTGCCGTATCGAATGGCTAAGCACGCTGCAGGCTCGGAAACGACATAGCGGCCGCAACAAGGTCGACCCCGGCATGGGTATGCGGACGAGCAGGTACGAAGACGGGGCATCGACCGCCTGCGAGTTCGAGGATCGGGCGACTGGGGCTTCTGCATCCACTGGTGGAGCCGACCGAACGCGCTGTAACGGCACTGCCACGTGACCCGAACTTCTATTCGGGTGTCAGCCGAATGCTTGCGCCGAGGGAAAGCAGCAGGCGCTCAGTGAGCCCAGTGTTCAGCGCTCCCCTGCCGCAGGGATGTTCTGCCGATACCGCTACAGCGCGGACAGCAGTACGAAAAGCGTCACGATCGCCTGCCAGAAGTCGGTCTGAGCCAATGGAGAATCCATAAACGAACCCCAGAAGACCGGCACGTACGCCGCGACGAGCAGCGACATCACCACGATAAGTCCGAGCAGCCAGAACGGTCGACGACCGCTGGGGCGAGATTCATCACTGATCGACTCGAGCGCGTCGAGCAGCTCTTCATCGGGTGATTCCTCCAACGCCAGCCCAGACATCAGTCGATGAGGGATGCCGGAGTGGAGGTCGCGGGAAACGGCGCGGCACCCTCGAATACTTCCTGATCAATCGCGCGCGTGAACTCCCGCCCGTGCGGCAGGAAGCTCGGTACCTGCGTGGTCATGACAGTCATCGTAGCCGCTCCCTTCGTTCATGGCACCCATCCAACCGAAGCTGCACTCCCCAGTGGGTCGAGAAAAACGAAACTTTGGATAACCTTCGGGCGTCACACCACGCGTTCGCCGCGACGCCACACCGCCGCCGTCAGCGGGACACCCGGGCGATACGCCAGGTGCGTCACGGATGGCGCGTCGAGCATCTGCAGATCTGCACGCGCACCGACGGATATACGGCCGAGGTCGTCGCGGCCAAGCGCGATCGCACCGCCGAGCGTCGCCGCTCGCACCGCCTCCTCGACGGTCAGTCGCATCTGCAATACCGCCGTCGCAACGCAGAACGCCATCGACGTCGTGTACGAGGTGCCCGGGTTCGCGTTCGACGCGATCGCCACAACGGCTCCGGCATCCACCAGGTCGCGGGCGGGCGCCAGCGGCATCCGCGTCGACAGGTCGCACGCGGGCAGCACGGTCGCGACGGTGCCGCGAGCGCCTCCCGACCACGAGTCGGCGAGCATCCCGATCTCTTCCGTCTCGAGGAAGGCGACGTGGTCGACGCTCAGCGCTCCGTGCTCGACTGCGAGGCGTACGCCGGGCCCGGGGCCCAGCTGATTGCCGTGCACACGCAGGCCCAGGCCCTTCGTCTGCCCCGCTCGCAGCACCTGACGGCTCTGCTCCTCATCGAAGGCACCGCGCTCGCAGAACACGTCGATAGCATCGACGAGCGGCACCACAGCATCCAGCATCGGACCCGTAGCGAGCACCAAGTACTCGTCCGCATCCATCCCGGCGGGCACGAGGTGCGCGCCGAGGAAGGTCACCGACTCGGCTCGCGAGCGCGCGACTCGCGCCGAGCGCACCTCGTCGTCCACAGTGAGGCCGTAGCCGGTCTTCGTCTCGAACGCGGTGGTTCCGCCGCGCAGTGCTTCATCCGCGAGCCGGTCGAGGTTGGCCCGCAGTTGCTCATCGCTCGCGGCACGCGTCGCCTCGACGGTGACGTTGATGCCGCCCGCTGCGTAGGCCTCACCTGCCATTCGAGCTTCGAACTCCGCGGTACGGTCGCCCGCAAAAACCATGTGCGTGTGGCTGTCGACCCAACCCGGCAGCACCGCCCGGCCGGCGGCATCCACGCGCTCATCCGCATCCGGGGCATCGACTGCGGCACCCACCCACACAACGCGCCCCTCGTCGAACACGACCGCGGCGTCGTGCAGCCGTCCGAGCTCGTCGTCGTTCGTCGTCAGTTCACCAATGCCGGTGATAACCGTGCTCATCGGCCCCACCTTACGACTGGTCGCGCATCGGCACGCGGATGCCGTGCGAGTCGGCGAATTCCTCCGCCTCCTCGTAACCCGCGTCGACGTGCCGCAGCACGCCCATCGCCGGGTCGTTGCGCAGCACGCGCTCGAGCTTCTCGGCCGCGAGCGCCGTGCCGTCGGCGACCGTCACCTGGCCGGCGTGGATCGAACGGCCGATGCCGACGCCGCCGCCGTGGTGCAGCGACACCCAGCTCGCGCCGGACGCGGTGTTCACCAGTGCGTTGAGCAGCGGCCAGTCGGCGATCGCATCCGAGCCGTCCTTCATCGCCTCGGTCTCGCGGTAGGGGCTGGCGACCGAGCCGCTGTCGAGGTGGTCGCGCCCGATGACGACGGGAGCCTTGAGCTCGCCGCTGGCGACCATCTCGTTGAACTTCAGCCCCGCCAGGTGCCGCTCCTCGGAGCCCAGCCAGCAGATCCGCG
>DXDC01000002.1 GCA_019115685.1 Candidatus Agrococcus pullicola | reverse complement strand
TTGCTTTGGAGCCGAACGCGCTTGCCCAAGGGTGCAAGGGACGCGAAAAACCCCCGGCAGAACGCCGGGGGTTTTTCTGTCCCTTGCACCAAGCTGATTCTCAGAAGTCAGCTTTCGCTGAAAGCCACAGCACAACTTTCAGCGTGATTAAAGATTAGGAACGCAAACCTGGAATCAGCCCCACGAACGCTATGAGTCAGCTATTAGAGCCGTCGCGGCCGAGCTAGAAGATGTCTGGGCTGCGTGTGAGGCTCGAAACGATTCGCACATCCGAGCGCCCGTCGTAGCGGTAACCGGACCCGCGCACGGTGCGAATAATGTCGGCGTAGTCGCCGAGCTTCGCACGGAGGCGACGGATGTGCACGTCAACCGTACGAGCGTTGGGGCGCTCTGCTGCATCCGTGTCCCTCCACACGATGTCGATCAGCTCCTGCCGCTCGACCGCGCGTCCCGTGCGCAGCACGATGGACTGCAGCAGCTCGAACTCCTTGTAGGTGAGTGTTGCTTGCTCGCCATCGATCGCGACGCGATTGCGACCGAAGTCGATCGTGACTCCCAGGTCGGTCTCCGGCTCGTCTTCCGGTTCGGGCGTGCGCAGTGAAGGGTCCTGCAGTGCGCGTCGAACCACATCGATGTCGCGGCCGCCGGCGTCAGCTGGAGCGAGCGCCACAGCAGCGTGCGTCTGCGCGGACGGCGAGAGCCGACCGGTGAGTTCGCGCAGTTCGCGCACCAGTGTGGCGAGGTCGATGCCGTCCAGCTCCTGGCTCTCCTCACCGAGACCCACGTAGAGCACGAAGCCACGGGCCTCCGGCTCGGCGGGGACCGCGCGGATGTGCGAACGGGAGGGAGAGACGGGATGCGGTGCCGCGGGGGCGTCGGAGATGTGCGGTCGAATGTCCGTGAGTGCGATAGCCATGGTGTGTGCCTTCCAAAGCGCGCCGGAGCTGTGCTCGACGGCGGCTGCTAAATGAGTGTTCTTGAGAAATAGAAAACCGGCGGGGATCCGCCGGTTGCATGTAGTGGTCGAAGAGGGGTGACTACATGCACATTCGGCACATGGCGAACATCGGCATCATCATGCCGTTGAGTCCCTTGGCGACGGAGGCGGTCGCGGGCTGCTTGATGTTCGTCATGTCGAACAAGATATGGCAGCTTTCACAGCCGAGTCAAGTTCTCGAGCGAAAGAGCGTGTCGTGCACGCGCCGTCATGCAGGCGCTCGCTCGGCCAGGCTGCGTCAGATCGCTGGTGAGTCGGAGCCGGGTGCAGCATCCGCGCATCGCGACGGGCGTGGACATCGAGAGACGGCGCTGCGCTCGAGAAGCGGTAAATAATGCCGTGTTTCGGTACGTTTTGCGAATTGTGCCGCTTCTCAGAACACGAATGCCACTGCTCGGCCGAGACGGCGTTGACGCTGGGTGCGAGTGGCGAACCGGAGAACGGTCCAGTGGAGTGGATCTCGCTCAGGGAATCGCGTCATGCCGAGCCGCGTCACTCAGCCGTGCCGTAGAGCCTGTCGCCGGCATCCCCCAGCCCGGGAACGATGAACCCGCGCTCGTCGAGACGCTCGTCAAGCGCGCCGAGCACGATCTTGAGGCTGTCGTTGTCGCCGAAGTCGCGTTCCATGCGTTCGACGCCTTCCGGTGTTCCAAGGATGCAGACAGCAGTGACATCCACTGCGCCTCGGTCGAACAGATACTGCACGGCTGCCGCGAGTGACCCGCCGGTCGCGAGCATCGGGTCGAGCACGAAACATTGCCGGTCACGCAGGTCATCGGGGAGGCGCTCCGCATACGTGTATGGTTCGAGCGTCGCTTCGTTTCGGGCCATACCGAGAAAGCCGACTTCCGCGGTCGGTACCAGCGCGGTCATCCCGTCCAGCATCCCGAGCCCTGCGCGCAGAATGGGCACGACGAGCGGGCGGGGCTCCGCGATCGCAACACCGGTCGTTGCGGTGACCGGTGTCCTGATCTCCTTCGGCGCGACTTTGACCTCGCGGGTCGCTTCGTACGCCAGCAACGTCATGAGCTCCGACACGAGTGCGCGGAACGTCGGCGACGGTGTGCGTTCGTCCCGTAGCACCGTGAGCTTGTGCGTAATGAGCGGATGGTCGGCTACGTGGACTCGCATACGTTCAATTTACCGCGCGCGATCCTCCGATTGTCAGAGAACCGAATAGAACGGTGCACGCATGCTGTTGTCATCGGGTGAGGGCCGTAGAACTGCGACAAAGCGTTCGCAGTAAGTAAGGTCGAATGCACGGGAACAGCGTCCCTCCGGCGTAGTGAGGCTGCCGCGCCGTAAAGGAACCGTAGCGAGAGGAGCTGAGCATGCGAGTCGATCCCGCGTATGAAACGCACATGCGCCGTGCGATGGCTCTCGCGCGCCTCGCTGCGGAGCGGGATCCGCAAGACGTTCCCGTCGGCGCGGTGCTGCTGGACGAATCGGGTATCGAAATCGCGTCAGGGGCGAACGTCCGTGAGTTGCGTAGCGATCCGACCGGCCATGCGGAGCTCGTGGCGATGAGGAGTGCGGCTCGGATGCGCGAGGACTGGCACCTCGACGCCTGCACGCTGGTGGTGACGCTCGAGCCGTGCCCGATGTGCGCGGGAGCTATCGCGCAGTCACGTCTGGGGCGCGTCGTGTTCGGTGCCTGGGACGAGAAGGCGGGCGCGGCCGGGTCGGTTGTCGATCTGCTTCGCGATAGACGGCTGCCCCACAGGGTCGAAGTCGTGGGTGGTGTGCTCGAGCAGGAGTGCGCGGAACAGCTGCGTGCGTTCTTCACCAGACGCAGAACGTAACGATTGCATAGCGAAATTTCCCGAATGCCCTCGATCTGCTGGATATCGGAACCTGGAACTGACAGGGTGAAGGGCACACAGCAAAGGTCAATGGCGACCTGCAATCGAACACTGAAGAGGGAAGACAATGGACCAGGCATTTCTGTACATCGCCCTGGGTGTGTACTTCGCGGGCATGATCTTCATCGGCTACCGCGCTTATAAGAAGACCAGCGGCCACGAAGGCTACATGATCGCCGGCCGAGGACTACCCCCGTGGATCGCTGCATTGAGTGCCGGTGCATCCGATATGTCAGGTTGGCTGATCATGGGCCTTCCGGGCGCCATCTACGTCGCCGGCCTCATCGAGGGCTGGATCGCGGTTGGTCTGACGCTCGGCGCGTACCTCAACTGGAAGCTCGTCGCGCCGCGGCTGCGCGCGTACACGCAGGTGTCGAAGAACTCGATCACGCTGCCCAGCTACTTCGAGAACAGGCTCCGCGATAGGTCGCGTCTGCTGCGCATCGTCTCCAGCGTGATCATCCTCGTGTTCTTCACGCTGTACGTTTCGTCGGGCATGGTGGCAGGCGGTGTCTTCTTCGAGAGCGCCTTCGGCTCGACCTACATCATCGGCATGATCATCGTCACGGTCGTGACGCTGACGTACACCCTCTTCGGCGGGTTCCTGGGGTCCTCGATGACGGACGTCGCGCAGGGACTCATGATGGTGATCGCGCTGATCATCGTTCCCGTCGCCGCAGTCATCGCGGTCGGAGGCCCGGCAGAGGCGACCGCGCTCATTCGCGAGCTCGAGCCCAGTCACTTCGATATCTTCGGTGGAACCGGCCTGACGAGCGCCACGATCATCGGCGTACTCTCCGGTCTCGCGTGGGGTCTCGGGTACTTCGGCCAGCCGCACATCGTCGTTCGCTTCATGGCGATGCGTTCCCCGCAGGATGCGAAGGCTGCGCGTCGCATCGGCATCTCCTGGCAGATCGTCTCACTCATCGGCGCGGTGCTCGCGGGCCTTATCGGTATCGCCTACGTCTCGAAGAACAACATCGACCTCGGTGACCCTGAGACGATCGTGCTGATGATGTCGCAGGCCCTGCTGCACCCGCTGATCGCGGGCCTTGTGCTCGCTGCCGTGCTGGCCGCGATCATGAGCACGTTCTCGAGCCAGCTCATCGTCTGCTCGTCGGCGCTGGTCGAGGACGTCTACCGTGGTTTGAAGAAGAATCCGCCGTCCGAGAAGCAGCTTGTACTGCTGGGGCGCCTCTGCGTCCTGGGCGTCGCGCTCATCGCGGCACTGTTGGCGATCAGTCCGAACGACACGATTCTCGGGCTCGTGAGCTTCGCATGGGCGGGGTTCGGAGCATCCTTCGGCCCGATCATCCTGCTCAGCCTCTTCTGGCGCAAGCTCACCAACTGGGGAGCGCTCGCAGCCATGATGGTCGGGTCGGTGACGGTGTTCGTCTGGGATGCGCTGGGCAAAATCGAAGACGGTCCGGTCATCTTCAGCCTGTACGGTCTGCTGCCGGCGTTCATCCTCGCGATGCTTACGGCCGTGTTCGTCAGCCTCGCAACGTTCAAGCACAATCAGGAGATCGAGGAAGAGTTCACCGAAACGGGCACGCTTGTCGCGGTCGGACAGCCGAACGCCACGGGTGCCGATGACGTGAAGAGCTGATTCAACTGGGCGTACTGCGACTCGGTGCGCCCGACGAAAACGGCCCTTGCCCATCCGAGGATGGCAAGGGCCGTTTCGTCTCGAGGATTACTGCCAGAGCACCGCGATCAGCACGTTGATGGTCGCGAAGCCACCGGCCATGTGGAAGAACTTCTTGGCGGGGCGCTGGTTCTCGCCGGCCGCTTTGAGTTTGCGCTGCTGCAGTAGGCCGAGCAGGGCACCGACGAATGCGAGCAGCGCGAGCAGGCTCTTGATGCCGAGCTTCATGTGGTTGGGGTCGGCTCCCATTCCCATCAGGAGGCCGTACATGCCGATGCCGGAGATGAGCTGAATGGCACCACCGATCACCATGACCGGAAAGTTCCAGTTCTCGTTGCGGCGCAGGTTCGCCAGGAATGTTCCGACGAGAAGAGCGAGTCCGATGAAGTGGGCGACGAGCAGAATCAAGTGCAAAACATCCATATAACAAGGGTAACTGGCATAGCAAAGGTGTATTGAGGTCGGAAATGCTGGGCGCGTAAGTCATTGCTGCGTGCCATGGCTCCAGCGGGTACCCGCGACGCCGCTGCAACCTCACGAACACTACGAGCGCATCCACAGGCAGAGCAGCCGCCGACCGCTGACGAGCGGACGCCGAGGTCGGACGGCAGTCTCCGCACGCTGCCAAATGCGCCGATTGTTGAGCGGGTTCCTCAGTTGCCGGACTGGATCACGACGACATCCGTCGAGAGCTCGACGCCGGGATCGTCGATCATGATGTCGGGCTCGATGTAGATGACCCGAGCATCCGCGACGTTCCTGCGGATGTGTCCCTCGAGGTCGTTGATCGCGCGCGCGATGTCCTGCGTCGTATAGGTGGGAGGGAACGCGACTTTCGCCGCGATCATGAGCTCCTCCGGCCCCAGGTACAGGGTCTTCATGTGGATGAGGCCCTCGACCCGTTCGTTCTCGTTGATGATGTCGCGGATCTTGATCCAGTCGTCTTCGGTCGCGCCCTCGCCGATCAGCAGCGACTTCATCTCGATCGCAAGTACGATCGCCACGACGACCAGCAAGGTTCCGATGGCGAGCGTCGCGACCGCATCGAACACGGGGTTGCCGGTGAGTGCGGTCAGGCCGACGCCGACGAATGCGAAGACGAGGCCGAGGAGCGCAGCGATGTCCTCGAGCAGGATGACCGGCAGCTCCGGCGACTTCGACTTGCGAATGAAGGAGATCCAGCCGGCGCCACCTCGAACCTGGTTCGACTCCTTGATCGCAGTGCGCAGGGAGAACGACTCGGCGATGATCGCACCGGTCAGCACCAGCATCGGAATCCACCACAGGGTCAGCTCGTGGGGATTCTGCAGTTTGTTGACGCCTTCGTAGATCGAGAAGAGGCCGCCGACCGAGAACAGCACCAGCGCGACGATGAACGCCCAGATGTAGCGTTCGCGTCCGTAGCCGAAGGGGTGCTCGCGGTCCGCCTTCTTCTTCGCAAGGCGGCCGCCGAGCAGAAGCAGCAGCTGGTTGCCCGCATCCGCGACCGAGTGGATGGCCTCGGCAAGCATCGCGGAGGAGCCGGAGAAGGCCCACGCGACGAACTTCATCACCGCGATTGACAGGTTCGCGAAAAACGCGGCGATGACCGATTTTGTTCCGTGTGACGCGCTCACGCCTACGAGTCTACGCCGGACGAATACGCTGGGGGTTATGAATGTCTCAGCTAAGCCATCAATTGCTTTTCTCGGCACGGGCTCGATGAGCGGGGCCATCCTTACCGGCATCGTGCAGCAACGCGAAAAGTTCGGGTCGCTCGCGGCCACGACTCGTTCGGAGGAATCCGCGGCGAAGATCGCGAGCGAAGCCGTCGAAGCTGTTGCGTTGGTTGCGGAACCGGAAGCGAATCGACGTCTGGCGGCGGAAGCGGACGTGGTGGTGCTCGGTGTGAAGCCGTACCAGATCGTTGAGCTTCTGCGTGAGATCTCCGATGTTCTGAGGCCTGGAACGATCGTCGTGTCGGTTGCGGCGGGCATCGCAACTGCGGTCATGGAGGCCGAGGTCAGTGCCGACGTCGCCGTTGTTCGTGTTATGCCGAATACGCCGAGCCACGTCGGGTTGGGCGTTGCGGGTATTGCTGCAGGCTCCGGCGCCGGGCAGGATGCGGTGGACGTGACCCGCTCGATCTTCGAGGTCGTGGGCACGGTGCTGGTCATCGACGAGTCTCAGATCGACGCGCTCTCTTCCATCTCCGGGTCGGGGCCGGCATATGTGTTTCTGTTCATCGAGCAGTGGACCCGGGTTGCTCTCGGGCTGGGCTTCGACAAGAGCCAGGCAGCGGCGATGGTGCAGGGCACCTTCCGTGGCGCGAGCGAACTGCTCGCCGCATCCGATGCCGACCCCGCAGAGCTTCGCCGCAGAGTGACGAGCCCGAAGGGCACGACAGAACAGGCGCTGGCGGTACTGCAGGAGGCGGAGCTGGACGCAGTGTTCCGTCGCGCTGCGGATGCTGCCATCGCGCGTGCGAAAGAGCTCGCAACGGAGTAGTCGGGCTAGCCGTGTTGCGCGAACATGCGGTGCGCTTCGGCGAGTACTTGCATGACCTCATGCTCGGTCATGCCCGCGACTCCCGGAACCAGCAGGTATCGGAATTGGGTGGTGAGATACACCCGTGGGCCGAGGCGCGGACGCATGCGCGTCGGCACGTCGTGGTTTGCTCGTGCGAAGCCGGCGGGGGCGAACGGCATGACTGCGAGCCGCCCTCCCGGCTCGCTCTTGGTCATCACTCGCACGTACGTCGGCGGTGCGACGTCCGACCACGGAACCGGGCCGATGCCGCGCAGCCAGATTCCGTCGCGACTGATCCGCACGGGGTGCAGGTGCATCTTGAACTGTCCGCGCCAGAGCAGTGGCAGGAGGCTCATCAAGATAGCTTCCGGGAGGCCCACAAGTGCCATGAAGCCGCCGAAGATGACGAGCCCTCCGACGCGCTCGCGGTATGCGAGTCCGATGACTATCGCGAGGACGCCCAGCAAGCCGACCGCGCCGAATGCGATGGCGGCGACAATGCTCTTGCGCCGCCATCGGCGATGACCCTCGCCGATCGCGCCGGGCAGTTCTACTTCGCAGTGAGCGTGCAACCGCGAGATCGCGTCACGCACGCTGCCCCCAGAATACCCGGCGGCCAGCATTGATGAGCTGCATCACCTCGCCCTGACGCAGATTTTCTGCTGCGGGTACGTAGATGAAGCGGCGGTGACGATTCCACAACGGCCCGATTTCCGGTGAGAGCCGGATGCGAAGCTCCCGCGGCAGTCGGTGGTTGACGTTGGCGAAGCCGGATTCCGTCAGTTCCATGACGGTTCGTCTGACGAAGCCGCTGTCACGTTCAGCCGGAACCATGCGGTGCTCGGCCGGTCCGAAATCGGCCCAAGGTATCGGGCCGATGCCCCGCATGGTCAAGCCTGCCTGCTCGACGACGATCGGATCGGTCTCCGTGCGTCTGTAACGCCGCTGCTTTCGCAGGCCGCGTACGACGAAGAGCAGGAGAATCGTCAGCATGGCGAGGACACCGAACATGCCGATCAGGCCGCCGGCGGGAAAATCCGAAATGCCGATGAGGACGGGCGGCACGATGAGTGCGGCGAGTATCAGGCAGGAGAGCAGAACGATCAGGACGACATGGGCGAAGAAGATACCACCCGACCATACTGACGACCTGCCGGCTAACACGACACGTCCACTCGCCTGAAGCTCCGTCAGTGCTTCCTGTGCTGAGCTAGCCGCGGACTGCCTGGCGTTGTTTGTCATCGTTGTCGCGCTAACGGTCAAGGCTGGACGCCGTGCTCAGCCACCTCTCCGTCCACGTACAGCCATGCGCGATCGCGTACGAATCTGCTGCGTTCGCGCAACCGGCCCGGGCCATCGCCGGACCGGTAGTGGGCGACGAACTCGACGATGCCATCCCTGTCGAAGGGTCCGCCCGCGACCGTTTCGACGATGTCGAGTCGCAGCCAGCGGATGCTCGGCTCGACTCCGATGTGCGCGGGCCGGGAGCTCGGATGCCAGCTGTGCAGGAGGTATGTTTCGTCGCCGGTCGCGAACGCGGTGAAACGGGAGCGCATCAGCGACTCGGCTGTCGGGGCATCCCGCTCGCCGGCATGAATCGGTCCGCAGCACTCGCCGAATGTCAGGCCAGTGCCGCACGGGCAGCGTGTGGTCGCCTCCACGCTCAGCCTCCCAGTGAAGCGAAGCGTTCGATGTCGCGCTGGTTGCCCGAGACGATGATGAGGTCATGGTTGGACACCACGGTCTGCGGCTCCGCGTAGGTGAACTCGCCGCCGGGGCTCTTCACGCCGACGACGGTCAGATTGAATTTCGACCTCACCTTCGAATCGGCCAGACTCATGCCCCGGATCGGCTTCGGCGGATACATCTTCACAATCGCGAAGTCGCCGTCGAACTGAATGAAGTCGAGCATCCGGCCTGAAACGAGGTGAGCAACGCGCTCGCCGGCCTCCGCCTCCGGGTAGATCACATGATTCGCGCCGATGCGCGAGAGGATCTTGCCGTGCGACTGATTGAGCGCTTTCGCCCAGATCTGCGGGACGCCGAGATCCACGAGGTTCGCGGTGACGAGCACACTCGCCTCTATGGACGAGCCGACTGCGCACACGGCGATCGAGAACTCCTTCGCGCCGATCTGCTGCAGGGCTTCGATCGATCGAGCGTCTGCCTGCACGGCGTGCGTTATCCTCTCCGACCACTTCTGCACGAGATCCATGTTCGTATCGACCGCGAGTACCTCGCGCCCGAGGCGTTGCAACTGACCGGCGGTGGCGGCACCGAACCGGCCCAGTCCGACGATCAGGACGGGAGCGTCGTGGGGGATCCGATCAACCAACGAGGGGCCTTTCTGTCGGGCGGTTGAACAACCGCGGCCGTTGGCGCGAGGCAAGTGCTGCCGCGAGCGTAACACCACCTATGCGACCGACGAGCATAGTGAGCGCGAGTATCGTCTTGGCCGCTGCCGGCAACTCCGAACTCGTGAAGCCAGCGGTCAAGCCGCACGTGGCGAATGCGCTGATGACATCGAACAGCACAACCGATAGCGGCTGCTCGGTCAGTTGCAGCAGCGCGATCGTCACGACGGCCACAATCGTGGCGCTCCACAGCGTGACGGCCACCGAGAGCCGCAGGATGTCGGCCGGAATGGCTTTGCCGAACGCCTCCATGTGCTCGCGGCCGCGCGCCTCGGCGATGGCAGCGAGGAACAGCATTGCGAGCGTCGTGACCTTGATGCCACCGGCGGTCGATGCGGAGCCTCCGCCGACGAACATGAGCATGTTCGTCACCAGCATGCTCGACTGATGCAGCTGGGAGGGGTCGAACGTCGCGAACCCGCCCGATCGTGTCATGGCCGACATGAACAGCGCCTGCAGTACCTGCTGCCCGGCATCCTCCCCGCCCCATGACTGCTGATTGCCGTACTCGAGGGCGAGATAGACCGCGCCTCCCGCGAAGAGCAACATGGCTGAAACCGAGATCGTCAGTTTCACGTGCAGTGACCAGTGGCGAGGATTGCCGAGGTTGCGCAGCAGCACGAAGTAGACCGGAAAGCCCAGTGAGCCGACGAACACTCCCAGCATCAAAATGCACAGGAACCACGGATCGGTCGCAAACTCCGTAACCCCGGCACTCGTGGGAGTGAATCCCGAGTTGGTGAACGCCATGAACGACCAGTAGACCGATTCGTACACTGCGTCGCCGAAGGGCTTTCCCGCGAGCAGGAGGCGGGGGAGCAGCAGGAGAATGAGCGCGGCCTCGAACACCAGCACGCTGATGACGACGAGCCGCAGCAGCGCGCTCATGTCGCCGAGTCTGATCGCCTGGCTCTCCGAGACCGCACCGCGACGCATCCTGCCGGGATTCGCCTCTCCTGCGGCCATCAGCCGCTGCCGCAGGCCGAGTCGACGAGCGACGATCATCCCGAGGAACGACGTCACCGTCAGTACGCCGATCCCGCCGACCTGCACGCCCAACAGCGTCAGAAAATCGCCGAACGGCGACCAGTGGTCGGCCATGTCGACGACCGTGAGCCCGGTGACACTTACGACGCTGACCGCGGTGAACAGTGCATCGAAGAAGTTCGTCGCTGTGCCGGACACAGATGCGGCAGGGGTCATGAAGAGGGCCGCGAACAGCAGATTGATCGCTGCGAAGACCGCGATCGCGAACCGAGCCGGGTAATTCTGCGCGAACCCGTCGACGCCCTGACGCATTCGTGCGAAGGCGCCGGGGCGGCGCTCGGCCGGGGCGACACGCTTGGCCACGTACCTACCTGCTTCCCTGATCGCATCAGTCGGGTCGATTGATCCGGCGGATAGTGATCATAGCCCTGCGAGGGGACGGAAGAGAAGGGAAACCGCCACAATCGACCCGGCGAAAGCGACGGATTTCCGCCGTGCAGCAGAGTTCTTCAGCGGGTTTTCTGCGATCGGGCCCAGAATGCTGCAAGGATGAAGGGTATGGGAGACATCTTCTCTGTTGTCGCAGACTCCACTAGGCGCGAGATTCTTGAGGTGCTGCTCGAGCGGCGCTCGAACGGTGCGGAAGCCAGCGTGAGCGAAATCGTCGACGCGCTTGGCGTGACACAACCGACGGTGTCCAAACATCTCAAGGTTTTGCGTGAAGCCGGGCTCGCGACCGTACGGGATGAGGGGCAGCATCGCTACTACTCGATTGATGTCCAACCGCTCGACGAACTCGACGACTGGTTGATGCCGTTCATCTTCGCAGAGCACTCGGACGACCAGCACGACGGACTGGGCGCAGCGGCATTCGCCGCGTGGGCGGACGTGACGGGGTCGTTGCGCAACGCCGCCGAGCAGGCCCGTAACCGCACTGCTCAGGCGAAGGATGCCGTCGAACGAGTAGCGCAGGATCCGAAGCCCTTCGGCGAGTCGGTGGGAAGGCGGGCGGCGGAGGTCGTGCACGAAGCACGGACTCGCGCCGAAGACGCGATAGAGCAGACACGGGACCGTCTCGGTCGCTGACGGAGCTGACGGTTCGCCGGGTTGCAACTGCGAGTCGAACCCGCCCAGACTGTGGTTCGAACGGGAAGCGACCGGCCTGCATAACCCATCGGATGTGCGCTCCGGGGCCTCAGCCTGTAACATTGCGAGAGTGACTTTTTTGCGGCGGACCGGCCGCAGCCCGTCCACGCAAGTATTAAGAAGGTGAGGAACCTATGGGTTCTGTTGTGAAGAAGCGCCGCAAGCGCATGTCGAAGAAGAAGCACCGTAAGCGTCTTCGTAAGACACGCCACCAGCGTCGCAACAAGAAGTAGAGGTGTAGCCTCTCTGACCCCTGGCAATGCCAGGGGTCTTTTCTTTGGTGTACGCCTTCTCTCTCAGAACTTGTCTGGGTGAGGGCGGGAGGCGTTGGGTCTGACAGCGTGATCGTTGCGTATGGTGGAGACGTGCTGAACGTCACGCTCTACACGAAACCTGGTTGTCACCTCTGCGACGAAGCGCGCGACATCATCGAGGAGGTGCTGGAAGGCTTCGCGGACGGCGTCGGCCTCGTGGAGGTCGACATTACCGCCGACCCTGCGCTGCAGCGAGCCTACGGAGAGGAAATCCCCGTCGTCTACGTCGGAGAACGCCGTCACAGCCAGTGGTTCGTCGAGGAGGACCGCTTCCGTCAACGAGTCCAACAGGCCGTCAGCGCCTGATCGAACCCATGCCGCAGATCGTCGCAGAGGCTACCGTGCCGGTTCCGCCGGCAATTGCGTTCGCGGTCTCGCAGACAACCGGCGCCGTGCGGCTGTCCTGGGACCCGTTCGTTCGACGCCAGTGCTTCCTCGATGGCGCTAAGCACGCTGCGAAAGACGTGCGAACGTTCACGAAGTCTCGCCACGGGCTCACCATGATCAGTCGCTACGTCTCCTTCAGCCCGCCCACAAACGTCGGCATCACGATGGAGCGAGGGCCGTGGTTCCTCGGCAGATTCGCGGCGGGTTGGAGGTTCGCGGACTACGGTGATGGCACCCACGCGGTCTGGAAATACACGTTCACAGTGCAGCCGGGCTGGTTGCGCCCGTCGGCGATCGGCTCGGAAGCCGGATGCTCGGCCGTGACATTCAGCGCCGCATCCAGGCGTTCGCGCTCGCCTGCGAAGATCCAACCGTTCTCGCGGCGCTCGACCAGCGGTGACACCGTTCAACTTGACGGTGACTGCGGCTGTTTGGGTTCGGGTGCCTCAAGTACGGATCGGTTCTGGAGGCTCAGACGGTTTTTAGTGGTCTGGATGCCGTCTGCGCCCGTAAAAATCGTCTGGAGCTGCCCGTAACTCGATGGCATTGCGACTTGCGGATGCATACGCAGACATCGGCAGTGAGATGATCGAAGGATGACGGACTCCGACACACAGGCCCACCTGCACCTCGAGACCCGTGCTGTGCACGCGGGCCGCGCCGACCTCGAAGCGCTCGGTGTGCACGCGTTGCCGATCGACCTTTCGACGACGAATCCGCTGACCGATATCGACAGCGGTGGCCGATCATACGGGCGGCTCGCAGCGGGCGGAGAGATCGAACAGAACGCGTCACCGGTGTATCAACGACTCTGGAATCCCACGACCGCACGGTACGAGGAAGCCCTCGCGGAGCTCGAGGGAGCCGAAGCCTCTGTCGCGTTCTCGTCGGGTATGGCGGCGATCTCCTCCGTGATCCTTGCGGCGGCCGGGGACGGGCGCCGCCACATCGTCGTGCTGCGCACCATCTACGGCGGAACGGAGTCGATCTTGTCGGCGGGCACGCTCGCAACCGAGGTCACGTTCGTTGACCGTGTCGACGAGATTCCCGCAGCGGTTACGGATCAAACAGGGCTCGTCATCGCTGAGACGCCGGCGAATCCGACCGTGGAGTTGACGAACCTGGATACTCTGGCCACCGCGGCGGGCGACGTTCCGCTCATGGTCGACAACACGTTCGCGACTCCGGTTCTGCAGCAACCGCTGCGGCACGGCGCGCAGTTCGCAGTGCACTCCGCGACGAAATACATCGGCGGCCACGGCGACGTGCTCGGCGGCATCGTCGCCTGCGACAACGACTGGGCACGGCGCATCCGACACGTGCGCTCGCTGACGGGCGCGATCGCGCATCCGCTCGCCTCCTACCTCTCGCACCGCGGGCTGGCAACACTGCCGCTGCGGGTGCACCAGCAGCAGTCGAACGCGCAGGCGGTCGCGGAGGCACTGCAAGGGATGCCCGGCATCGAGCGCGTCATGTATCCCGGGCTGCCGGATTGCGATCCCGAGGGGCTGGTCGGTACGCAGATGGCGGGGCCCGGAGCCATGATGGCGATCGACGTCGGCACCTACGAGCGCGCCGAAGCGGTCGCCGCTGCAGCGAAGATCTTCACGCACGCGGTTTCGCTCGGCGGCGTGGACAGCCTGCTGCAGCATCCCGCATCCCTGACGCACCGCCCCGCAGCGGCGGAGGCGAAGCCGAACACAGGAGTTCTGCGGATCTCCATCGGACTCGAGCACCCCGATGACCTGATCGCTGACCTCGCGCAGGCCATCGCGGCTGCCTGAACGGCGTCTCCCCACCCGCAGACTCCGTCAAAATCGTGGGCCAGGGCTCCATAGAGGGGTGGCGGCTCATATAGACCGATTTTTGGCCCCTCCTAGAGGGCTCGGAGGCGATCGAGCAGCACCTGCACGTGACTGCGCTCCGGATGCTTTGCGGCCGTCAGCAGGGTGACGACGTCGTGCTCGCGCAAGGCCTCGAAGACGTCGGGCGCGGCATCGTTGCCGTCGAGTTCCCGCAGATAGTCGGTATGGAAGCCGGCGTAGTCGTCGTCGGAGTGAAACCGCTTGCGGAGCTCGTTCGTCGGCGCGATGTCCTTCGCCCACAGATCGATTTCGGCCGCAGCCTCGCTTTTGCCGCGTGGCCACAACCGATCGACGAGCACTCTGAAACCGTCGGCCTCCTCAGGGGCCGCGTAGATGCGCTTGTGCCGGAACTCGGTCATGCACCCATCTTGCACCCGCTGTGCCTCCCAGCGACAGGTGCGCGCCGGGATGCCCGTCCCGTGCACGAAACGCGGCGTTGCGTTCGAAAACGACAAAATTCGCCGTGTATCAGAGCAGATGCCGAATTTCGCCGCTGCTCTGCTTCGCGCGGCTGAAGCGGGCGTGACGAGAGCCCGCCGAGCAGGGATACCGCGGCGGGCTCTCAAGGTGCGTTTACGGCGTGAGGCGCGTCGGGCCCCGGAACAGGAATGTCGTCTCGCGAATCGACTGCTGACCGAGCATCAGCATCAGCACGCGGGCCAGCCCCATGCCGAAGCCGCCGTGCGGCGGGACGCCGTAGCGGAAGAAGTCGAGGTACTCCTCGATCTCCGCCGGCTCGACCCCCTTCTCGATCGCCTGCTGCTGGAGCACGTCGACGCGGTGCTCGCGCTGCGCCCCCGTCGAGATCTCGACGCCGCCGAAGATGAGGTCGTACGACTTCGTCGCCGACGCGTCGTCCTCGTAGCGCATGTGATAGTAGGGGCGAACCGAGGAGGGGAAGTCGGTGACGAACACGAAGTCGTGGCCCGTGGTCTCCTTGACGTGCGCGGCGATCTGACGTTCGGCTTCGGGGTCGAGGTCTCCGTCGGCACGCTCGATCACGTGGCCGCGGTCGGCGACGATCTGCTTGACCTCAGCGTGCGGGATGCGCGGGAACGGCAGGGAGGGAACCTGCAGCTCGATTTCGAACAGTTCCTTGATCTCGTCACCGTGCTTCTCTGCAACGGCTGCGAACGCCGCGTGCAGGAGCTGTTCGTGCATCACCATGACGTCTTCGTGCGAGTCGATCCAGGAGATCTCGCTGTCGATCGAGGTGAACTCGGTTGCGTGCCTTGAGGTGAACGAGGGGTCTGCACGGAAGGCGGGGCCGACCTCGAACACCTTGCCGAAGCCCGCTGCCTGTGCCATCTGCTTGAACAGCTGCGGCGACTGCGCGAGGTAGGCGGTCGTCTCGAAGTAGGGCACCTCGAACAGTTCGGCGCGCGACTCGGATGCCGAGGCCATGAGTTTGGGCGTGTGGATCTCGGTGAATCCGTTGTCGATCCAGTACTGCCGCATCGCGTGCAGCATGGTCGTTTGCACCTTGAAGAGCAGGCGGCCCTGCGGGCGGCGCAGGTCGATGAAACGCCAGTCGAGACGTTTGTCGATACCGGTCTCCGCGTCGATTGGCGTCTCTGCGGCTTCCGTCACAACCGTCAGGTCGTCGATCTTCACCTCGAGGCCGCCCAGCTTGACGCGCTCGTCGTGCTTGAGTTGCCCATCCACCGTGAGGAAGGATCCGTGCGAGAGTCCGGAGATCGTGGCGGCCACATCGGCTGTGGCATCGTTCACGGGGTTCACGAGCTGCGCCGAACCGGATTCGTCGCGCAGGATGACGAACTGCACGCGCTTCTGATCGCGGACAACCTCGACCCATCCCGAAATCGAGACGGGGCCGGGCTCGTGTGCTGCTAGGTCGCTGATGAGGGTTCTCGAAGTCACCACGCCAGTGTACTAACGACGGAGACGACGACAGTACGTCCGGGAGCGTCAACGGCAGGGCAGAGTCAGGCGAGTTCGGTCGGTGACGTCACGAAGAAGCGGATGAGTCGCGAAAACGAACCGGTCGGTCAGCGTTTCGCGGCTATCGGTCGCTTCGTCAGTTCTTCGTAGCTGTGGAACGTCGCACGTCGGCTTTCATCGAGTGCACCACCAAGGTGACGCCCGCGATCGTGAGGAGTGTCGACAGCCCGACGGTCGTCCAGCCGAGCCAGGCGGGCATCCCGTTCGTCATCATCACGATCGCGCCTATGAGGCCAACCAAAACGAGAGCCATTACGCCGATGAACCACTTCGGTTCGTGCGAGAACCAGTGCCACCAGGCGCTCGCGGCGACGAGGCCCAGGAGGGAAGCGAGCCAGCCGATGACGAACACGTCCAGGGAGTCCATAGTTATAAGCGTAGTCAAGCCGGCCCCACTTCTGGACGGAGCGACAGCCGCTGAGCTGCAAGGGGTCACTTGTCGGCCGTACGAGATTGATCCCAGATGGTTTTCACGGGTTCAGACGCCGTCTCGACCCATAGAATCCATCTGAAACCGCCCCCGGCATCCGAGCACCGGTCCGGTGGATCGGAATCGTGGAAAGGGTGAGGGGGTGTCGGGGAGTCTTACGTTCCTTTGTGGAGTCCTAGCTTGAAGCCGATGGCGAGTGCTGCAACCAGCGAAGCGGCGAAGACCCAACCGGAAGCCCCGGACGCCTGAATGCCGGACAGGAACACCCCGATCGTGCATCCGAGTCCGATTGTCGCACCCCAGCCGAGCAGCACGCCACCGAGCAACGCGGTGCCTGCGCCATGAGGAGTGAGCTTCTCGATGCTGAATTTGCGACCGGGCAGCGCGGCGAGCAGCGAGCCGACCACGATGCCGATGATGAGCCATCCGTTCTCGGTTATCGTCTCGATCACGAGCGCGACGCATCCGGCGAGGGCGCCGTCGAGGCCTACGAGTGACCCCGGAATCAGCTCGGCGTCATCGAGCACTGAGCGGGAGAGGCTGCTCAGCTGTGCGGTCACGCCGAGCGGTCCGACCCGCAGGTAGTACACGACGCCGATGAGCCCGACGAGTGCCCCTGTGAGGAGCGCGGGCCAGCGGGTGAAGAACAGTGACCGGCGGATGCCCGGCAGGTCGACGGTTCGTGGCTCACGGGCGGCGACGGGCGGGTTCCATCGCAGCAGCCAGAACGCGATGACCGCCAGGATGGTCAGCTGCAGCACGACTGCCGGTGCGTAGCCCGCCGCGGCGGGGAGCCACGGCACTGGAGCGCCGAGGATGAAGATCGATGCGATCGGATTCCACGTCAGGAACCCGAGCCCGAACCCGAGCAGCGCGCCCAGTAGGGCCGGGATTGCCCGGAGGCTTCCCTCTCCCAGTCGATAGAGGTGACCGCCGATGCATCCACCGGAAATCACGACACCGAGACCGAACGCGAATCCGCCGATCACGAGCGCGAGGCCGACGGGGCCGACGAATGCACCGGGCGCGACATCCCCCGGAGACGGAGAGGGGATGCGCAATCCGAACACGATCGCGTAGCCGACGATGCCGACAGCGAGAGCCGTCAGGATCGAGTACACCCCGCGGGTGTTCTTCTCCTCGAATGCATCGCGGAAGATGCAGAAGAAGCAGAAACGACCGCGTTCGAAGAGTATGCCGAGTGCGGTGCCGGTCATCAGTGAGAACGAAGCGCTGGAGCCGGCTCCGGGAGCGGCTCCCCGATGGAGGATGACCGCGCCGATTACCAGGGTCGCGGCGACGACCAGCGCAGCGACGGTTCGTACCGTGTCGGCTCGTGTCCACCCGAGGACGCGGGGGCCCTCATCACCGGTGTCAACCGATGTGATGGGCCCCGCGCTCGGTGCGGCTGCGGCGTTCAGTTTCCGCCCCAGAGTCCGCTGAAGTCGTCGTTGTCGGCGAGCGTCGGGTTCTCGATGGGAACACCCACCGAGTTGCCCCACTCCGTCCAGCTGCCGTCGTAGAGCTTCACGTCATAGCCGAGCACCTGGCTCAGGACGTACCAGGTGTGGCTGGCACGCTCACCGATCCGGCAGTACACGTAGACGGTGACGCTGCCGTCGACCCCGAGTTCGGCGTAGTGATCGCGAATCTCTTCGACATCGAGAAGCGTGCCGTCGCCGCCCTCATCGGGCTGATTGACGATTTGGCCCCAGGGAGCGTACACGGCACCGGGGATGTGGCCCCACTTCGCTGCAGCCTCCCCTCCGAAGCCTTCCGCGACACCGATCTCTCCGTTGAACTCCTGCGGACCACGAATGTCGACGAGAACACCGTCGCGCTGTCCGTTCACGACTTCGAGTACTTCACCCTGGAATGCCCGAATGTCCGAGTTGGGGGCGCTCGCTTCCCAATCGCCTTGCGCGGGGCTCGGCGCTGCCGGGCTCAACTCGCGTCCCTCTTGCTCCCATGCCTCGCGGCCCCCGTCGAGCAAGCGGACGTCCTCGAAGCCGTACAGCTTGAACACCCAGGCGCCGTAGGCGGCGAACCAGTTGTTGGCATCACCGTAGATGACCACGGTGCTGTCGGCATTCACGCCTGCGTTTTGCGCAAGTGACGTGAATGCCTCGCGGTCGATGAGGTCGCGGTTGAGTCGCTCGACGAAGTCGCGATACCAGACGAACTCCACGGCGCCCGGAACGTGACCGGCCTCGTAGCTCGTGAGTCCGCTGCCTTCACGGCCTTCGCTGACTTCGATGATCACGAGGTTCGGATCGTCGATGTTCTCGTCGAGCCAGTCCGTGCTGACCAGCGCCTCCTCCTGATGCACGGGTCCACGCGCTTCGCCGTAGTCAACGTCGAGTAACGCGGCTTGTCCCGTGCCTTCATCGTTGGGAGACGCAGTTTCGGTGGATGCGCCGCCGAGGCTGTTGGAGACCAACACGCCTGCCGTGGCCGCCAGTGCGGCGACTGCGACGAAGGCGACCGGCGTCACCCACGGGCGCCGTGTCCTCGCGCTGGTTTCGGATGACGCAGCGGCCTTCGCCCGGCTCGCGTCTTCGTTTGCTTGTGTCATGTGCGGTGCCTCTCGGGATACTCTCTGCAGTCGGTCGACTGCGCTCTGTTGTTACGTGAGAGTGTGCACGAGACTCGAACCGCTGAGCGAAATGTGTACTTATGTTACAGATAACGGTCTCTAATGCTTAGTGTCCTGCGCACTACGGCTCAGCGTGTGCGAGCTGCGCAGCGGCGGCATGGAATGTCGGTCCGGTTGTAGCGGAGAAGCGAAATCGCCGACACCGCATCCGTGGAAGGCGTGGAGGCGGGCTTGAAATGCCCTTCATAGGGTCTCCACGGGAAAGAGTCCTGTGGACTGTTTCCTTGGCTGGGTGCAGGGAGCCTTGAAATGCCCTTCATAGGGTCTCCACGTAAACTAACTAATATGCCCCCACGCCGCTTGCATCTGGTGCGCCACGGAGAGGTACACAACCCCGATGGCATCCTGTACGGTCGCATCCCCGGTTACCGGCTTTCGGAGCGAGGTGAACGTATGGCGCGGGTGAGTGCCGACAGCATGAGCGATGTCACCATCGGGCGTCTGTACGCGTCTCCGCTCGAGCGCGCGCAGCAGTCGGCCGAGCCGTGGGCGGAGAAATACGACCTCGAAATACGCACGGAACCGCGGATCATTGAACCTTGGAATGCCTTCGAAGGGCGAAAGTTCGATCTCAAGGCTTCCCTGCGGAAGCCGAGCGAATGGCGACTCATCGCGAACCCGACGAAGCCGAGCTGGGGCGAAGCCAATGACGCGATGGCGGGTCGGGTCGTCGCTGCCATGGAAGACGCCTGGGATGAGCTCGAGGAGTCCGGCGAAGACGGCGACATCGTCATGGTGATGCACCAGGCGCCGATCTGGATCACCCACCGATACCTCGCCGGGCAGCGGCTCTGGCACGACCCGCGCAAGCGGCGCTGCGCGCTGTCTTCGATTACGAGCTTCCGCCGCGAGAACGGCCGCTTCGTCGAAACCGGCTATGCGGACCCCGCGGCCGACATCGCACGGATAGATACGGGGGCCGTGTAGTGCGATCGCCCAGGAGGACCTTCAAAGTTGCCGCGATCGTGGCGGCGGCCGCAGTCGCCGTCGGATGCTCGAGCAACGATGGCGTCGCCGGGCAGGTTGGCGAGGCCGGCTATATCTCGGGTGATGGCTTCGTTACCGAAGTAGCGCCGGCTGATCGCGGTCAACCCATGCAGTTCAGCGGTGAAACCGTCGCCGGCGAGCAGTGGTCGACCGACGACAATCCCGGCGTCACACTCGTGAACTTCTGGTACGCGGCATGCCCGCCGTGCCGTGTCGAGGCTCCCGTGCTCGTCGAGTTGCACGAGGAATTCGGCGCGGATGTGAACTTCATCGGTATCAACGTGCGCGACGGCGCTGCGCAAGCGCGTTCGTTCGACGAGACCTTCGGCATCGAGTACCCGTCGATCCTCGACGCGCAGGGCGCGGACGTCCAGCGCGTGTTCTCCGGGGAGATCGCGCCCAACGCGGTACCGACCACGATCATTCTCGATTCCGAGGGCCGCGTCGCGGCACGGATCTCCGGGGCGGTTCAGGACACCTCGATCGTCTCCACGCTGATCAACGAAGAACTCGCCGGCTAGTCGTGGGGGTTCTCGAAACGATGCTCGAAGGGCCACTTCTCGTGGCCCTCATCATTGCACTGGCAGCCGGTGTCGTGTCGTTCCTGTCCCCGTGCGTCCTGCCGCTCGTGCCCGGCTATCTCGGCTTGCTGGGTTCGCTCAGCGGTCCGTCAGCCACGGCAGCGTCCGTCGCGTCGACGGCTCCAGCGGGCACCTCCGGTGCTCGCACCGCGCGCCCCGGCAGTGAGGGCATCCCGGAAGGCGGTGCGAATCCCGCTCGGGGCGGATCCGCGATGCGCAGGACCCTCGTCGGCGTCACGCTGTTCATCCTCGGGTTCACCGCCGTCTTCGTCGCCATGAACGCGGTCGTCGGCGGCATCGGCACTTTCTTCATCCAGTACCGCGACCCTGTTCTGCGGATACTCGGCATCGTCATGCTGCTAGCCGGGTTGATCTTCATCGGTCGCGTCTCGTTCCTGCAGCGCGTGTGGAAGCCCAAGGTCTCCGACGCGTCGTCGCTGTGGAGCGCGCCCGTCATTGGTGCCGCGTTCGCGATCGGGTGGACACCCTGCTCCGGGCCGGTGCTCGCTGCGATCGGTGCGCTCTCGATCTCGAGCGGATCCGCCTGGCAGGGGGCGCTGTTCGGGCTGATGTACGGCCTCGGGCTCGGCATCCCGTTCATCGCCATGGCGATCGGGTTCGGCTGGGCGACGAAGTCGGCGAGCTGGGTGAAGCGCCATATGCGCATGTTCAACATGGTCGGCGGCAGCGTGCTCATCGCAGTGGGTCTACTGATGATCACGGGACTCTGGATGATGATTATGGATGCTCTAGCGATTTGGATCGGCAGTGTCACGACCGTCCTCTGACCGGCAACCGCCGAAGAACCAGCAGCCCTCGATCGATGACGAGGGCGGTAGTGCCGGTGACCCGCTGCGCCCAGACGATCACGTAGACGCGACGCCCAGGAAGCGAGCAGCGCCGAAGAACCCGGAACTCGGCTTCATCGGCTGGCTGCGTTGGGCGTGGCGCCAGCTCACGTCGATGCGGACCGCGATCCTCCTGTTATTGCTGCTGGCACTCGCCGCGGTCCCCGGGTCCATTGTGCCGCAGGAGACGAGCAACCCCAACGGTGTCATCCAGGTGCGGGAAGAGAATCCCGAGCTGCTGTGGCTCTACGACGCCTTCCAACTCCACCATGTCTTCGAGAGCTACTGGTTCTCGGCGATCTACATCCTGCTGTTCGTGTCGCTCATCGGCTGCATCGTGCCGCGCATCAAGCACCATTTGAAGGCGTTGCGCACCCCGCCGCCGAAGGTGCCCGCACGTCTGGGGCGGCTTCCCGGCTACACCGTCATCGAGGGGGATGCCGGTGACCTGGACGACGCGCAGCGGACGCTCAAGAAGCTCGGCTATCGCACGCGGCGCACCGAGACCGGCGTGTCGGCAGAGCGCGGGTACCTGAAGGAGACCGGCAACCTCGTCTTCCACGTGCTGATGGTGGTGCTGCTCATTGCGGTTGCGGTCGGCAACGGCTGGGGCTACAAGGGGCAGCGCCTCGTGTTCGAAGGCTATTCGTACGCGAACACGCTTTCCAGCTGGGATCTCTACCAGCCCGGCAGGTTCTTCGATGAGAGCGACCTCCCCGACTACTCGTTCCAGCTGAACGATCTCGATGTCGAGTACGAGACCGACAACATGGAAGCGTTCGGGATGCCGACCGACTTCACGGGGCACGTCACGATAACCGATGAAGACGGCTCGTACGACGATGAGATCAAGGTCAACGCGCCCCTGTACGTGCACGGCAGTTACCTGTTCCTGCTCTCGAACGGCTACGCGCCGGTCATCACGGTGGAGGATGCGGAAGGCAACGTCGTCTTTGATGAGCCCGTGCCCTTTCTGGCGCAGGACAATCAGCTCACGAGCTTGGGCGTCATCAAGCTCCCAGACGGGCTCGAAGAGCAGGTGGGGCTTCGCGGTTTCTTCTACCCGACTGCCGTCGAAACTGAAACGGGTGCTCTTGCGTCCGCGTATCCCGACCTCTTCCAGCCGGTCATGACACTCGAGGTGTACACGGGCAACCTTGGGCTCGACGAGGGCGTTCCGCGCAATGTGTACATGCTCGATACGGAAGATATGACGCAGATCGCCGGCCGGGACGCGGACCACGAAACCCTGGTGCTGGCACCTGGAAACAGCGTTGAGCTCCCCGACGGTATGGGAACGGTGTCGCTCGACAGCGTCGTTCGCTACGCGGTTATCGACATTCAGGCCGACCCGATGAACTACGTGGTGCTGGGCTCGGCGGTCGTGCTGTTCGGAGGGCTCATGCTCGCGCTGCTCGTGCCGCGCAGACGGGTCTGGGTGAAGCCCAGCCCGAACGGGTTGGAGATCGCCGGGCTCGCGAGAGGTGAGGATCCGGGGCTTGAGAAGGCCGTGCAGGATCTTGCTGAGCGGCTCGCGCACGAACGCGGATCCGTAGCACCCGACGGTGAGGACCCGAGAGAATCGGGCTCCGAACCCAACTCGCCAGAAGAGAAAGAGTAGGCTGATCACGTGGATCTGGAGAGCATTTCGCAACTGCTGGTGTATACGGCGATCGCTGTGTACGCACTCGCGTTCATGCTGTTCGCGCTCGACATCGTGAGCCACGGTTCGAACGTAAAGGCCGAAGCCGAGGCGGTTCGAACAAAACGAAAGTCGCTCGTGGGCGTCGGTGCGGGCGCAAACGATGCGGATGCGCGAGAACCGGACACCGCGTCCGTTCCCGCGGACACCCCGCGCGAGACGCTCACCAAACCTCGAAAGCCGCGGCGCAATTGGCTGCGCGCCGGATTCGCGATAACCGTGATGGCCTGGATGCTGCACCTCGGCGGTGCGGTGCTGCGGGGTATCGCCGCCGAGCGCGTGCCGTGGGCCAACATGTACGAGTTCGCACTCACTGGCGTCGTGCTCGTCGTCGCGGTATTCATCTTTGCGCAGTTCTGGAACGACCTGAGATTCCTCGGCGTCTACATCACGGCGATGGCAACGCTCTTCCTCGGCGCTGCGACCGTGAACTACTACGTGCCCATCAGTCCGCTGCCGCCGGCCCTGCAGTCGGCGTGGCTTGTCGTGCACGTGTTCGTCGCCACGCTTTCAATCGGGTTCCTGGCGATTTCGTCTGGGCTGAGTATCGTGCAGTTGATCCGGCACCGGTTCAAGAGCAACGGCTTCGTGTCGACGCTTCCCAAGGCGGACACGCTCGAAACGTTCGCGTATCGCCTCG
>DXDC01000087.1 GCA_019115685.1 Candidatus Agrococcus pullicola | reverse complement strand
GACAAGAGTATGCACGGTGACGGGCGAATCGGCACCGTTGTTTCCGCCGCCGGTGGTGTCGTCGCCACGGGCCATGAAGAACACGGATTTGTTCGAGGAAGCAAAGGACTTCGCGTCGGCGACCTTGTTGCGGTCCGACCGAATCACGCCTGCGGGCTGACAAATATGCACTCGCGTGTCTTTGTCGTTGAGGACGGAGCGGTCGTCGATCGATGGGAGACGCTTGGCCGTCACTGAACGAAGAGTTCAACCGGGGCTCTTCACCGAAGGTCCGCGGAACTGCAATACAACCAACCAATAGAAGGAGAACACCATGGTCGAAGCCGTATCAACTGAACTTGCTCCACCTCCTGCGGGCCCGTACTCGCAGGGTGCTGTACACCGAGGGCTCGTCTTCCTCGCGGGCCAGGGTCCGTTCGACGCAAACGGGAAACGAGTCGGCGAGACGTTCGCCGATCAGGTGCGCGCCACGTTCAGCAATCTTGAAACCGTTGCCCAGGCAGCGGGATCGAGCCTGCACAATGCGGTTCGCTACGGCGTCTACCTGAAGTCGCTCGATGATTTCGCCGAGTTCAACGAGGTCGCGAAGGAGTTCCTGACTGATCCACTCCCGGCCCGCACGACGATTCAGGCGAATCTGCGCGGATTCGATGTAGAGATCGACGCGATCGTCGCACTGCCGGAGGCATAATGCCTGAGCATCGGCCGGTTGCGCTGTTCACCCGAAAGCACTTACCAAGCCCGGCGCTGCTGGATGAGCTTCGGGATGCCGGGCTCGAGCCGGTTCATGGTTCGTTGGAGAGCACCGGGGCTTCGCTGACGAGTGTGCGAGTGCTCTTCCCGGGCCTTGAACGCGTCGAACGACCGGTGCTCGAGCAGTTTCCGAACCTGGGTCTTGTCGCCTTGCCTGCGACCGGGACTGACAGCGTCGATCTCGAAGCAGCCGCCGATCTCGGCATTGCCGTCACCCACGTGCCGCACCAGGCGACCGAAGAGGTTGCCACGCATGCGCTCGCGCTCATCCTTGCCCTGTTGCGAAATCTGCCGATGTATGACGCGGATATGAAGCGCGGAGCATGGCAGTCTCCGGAAAACATCGTGACACCCTCGCGCACGAGCCAGATGACACTTGGCGTTGTCGGGGCGGGGCGCATCGGCACGGAGCTGGTTCGCATTGCGACGCCGCTGTTCGGCGAAGTCATCGCGTTCGACCCGTACCTTTCGTCGGGCGGGAGAAACGGTGATGAGCTCACGCTCGTCGATTCGATCAGTGAACTCGCCGATCGTGCGGATGTTCTGTCGCTGCATGTCCCGCGAACTCCGGAAACAGAGCGTCTGATGTCAGAAATTGACTTCGCTCGCGCTCGTACGAGGTATCTCATCAATGTCAGCAGAGGCGGGCTTGTAGAACACGCGGAGCTATTGCAACATTTGGCAAACGGCCACTTGGACGGTGTCGGGCTGGATGCGTTCGATCCGGAACCGCCGCGGGCAGACGATCCGTTGCTGTCGCATCCGCGTGTGATCGGGACCCCGCACAGAGCCTTCGAGTCGGTACAGAGTTGGGAGGCGTATGCAACGTATCCGATACGCAATGCAATCGCCTTTATGCGAGGCGAGGAGTTGCCGTCGCCGGTTGGCGAACCTCCGAGAAAGGGTGATCGAGCATGAGTGAGCTCACATTGGCGGTGGCGCAGTTCGGCGCTACTCCGAACGTGGACGAAAACGTAACAAAGTCGATCGACGCCATCGCTATGGGCGCCGACGCCGGGGCCGACCTCGTGGTGTTGCCCGAGAGTTCGATGTACTCTGATCCCTTGCGTGAGCATCCAGATCAGCGCTACTCGGAACCGCTCGATGGCCCCTTCGTTTCCGCAATGCAAGCCGCGGCTGCCGAGCACCGAGTGCGCGTCGTTGTCGGGGTTACCGAAGCGGTTGAAGGCGAGCACCCCTTCAACACGCTCGCTTACATCACACCCGAGGGGAAACTGGAGGGCGTGTATAGGAAGGTGCATCTCTTCGACGCGTTTGGGCATCGAGAGTCCGATTCGGTGCAGGCAGGTGAACCCGAAGCGCTCATCTTCGACGTGAACGGCGTGACCGTCGGAGCAGCGACTTGCTACGACATTCGGTTTCCGGAGATGAGCAGATTCCTCGTCGATCGCGGTGCTGACGTCATCGTGCTGCCCACTTCGTGGGCGAGCGGACCGATGAAAGAGGCGCACTGGGAGACGCTGCTGCGTGCCCGCGCGATCGAGAACACGATCTACGTCGCCGGTAGCAGTCAGAGCGGACCACGAAGGATCGGCGCGAGCATGATCGTCGACCCCATGGGTGTCGTGATTGCCGCGCTTGGCGAAGAGGACAGAGGTGTGGCCGTCGCCCGAATCAACACGAAGCGAATCGAAGCGACTCGCCTCGCGAACCCGAGTTTGCAGAACCGGAAGTTCACCGTGCAACCGCTCAAGCTTGCCGGAGGCACCGAGTAAGACACGTCGAACAACGAATCCGTAAAGCGTAGGAGCCTCCATGAAGGTGTATGTGCAGCAGGGCCGAGCCATTTTGCTCGGAGCCGACGAAGTCGTCGACATCCAGGAACGAAGCGATGGCGAATTCTCGTCGCGAATCGAGGAGATCTATCCACGGTGGAACGAGTTTCTGCAGTGGGCAGTTCCGTTCGGGTCGGGAGCGATCGACATGGACCGGCTGTCTTCGAGGGAACTTGGGCCCGTATCGCCAGTACCGAGACAAGTGTTGGCGACCGGCCTGAACTACGTCGATCACGCTGCAGAGTCGGGTTTCACGGTGCCCGAGTATCCCATCGTCTTCACGAAATTCCAGTCGTCCATCACGGG
>DXDC01000086.1 GCA_019115685.1 Candidatus Agrococcus pullicola | reverse complement strand
GGCTATAGCCGAGCACGATGGATTCGTCTATGTGGCCGACCCGGAGACGCAGACGATCCACGTGGTCGACTACGCAAGCGGTGAAGTAGTCCGATCCGGCGAACTCCCGCACGCTCCGAACGAGCTGGTCGTGTCCACGGCGGAGCTTCCGGACGAGGACGCGCACGATCACGATGAAGAAGATGATCACGATCACTGATCGCTGAAACACCAGGAAGAGCCCGCGCGAATACAGGCCGCGCGGGCTCTTCGGCGCCCGATCGACGCGAGGAGCAGTTCCGCGCGTACAGGCGCGCCTCAGGTTCGGTACCGACGATACTCCTTAGAATCCGTAGGGAAAGCGCTGTCCCGTTCTGGCGAAGTCGGGGAGGGGCGGCAGTGAATAGCTGTTAGGGAGACGCCGTGACCGACCAGAACGATCAGCCCCAGGGCTGGCGCGACCGGCTTTTCGGTGAGAACCGTGCCGAAACCGAAGATGCGTCGGCGACCGAGGAAGAGTCTGCGAACGAGGCGAGCCAGCCGGAAGGCGACGTGGCGGACGAGCAGCAGGATGATGCGGCACCGCACGAAGAGCAGCAGCGCGCCTGGCAGGCGGCGTTCGACGGCGACGATTCTCCGTCAACCGCCGAGTACCGCCCGTCTCCCGCGAGTGCGCCGGCGCCGGATGCTGAGGTGGAGCCCCAGGTTGTTCTTCCCTCGAGCCTCCGCGGTGACAACCCGACCGGAGAGATGGACGAGGTCGACGACGAAGCCTCCCCGGAACTGGTGGAGCCTGCGCGTCCTCAACTCAGTCTTCGGCGTCGTGAGCGTGCCATCGAAGACGCGAAAGAGGCAGAGCGCGCCGTGAGTGGAGACGACGAGCCTCCTCTGGCGGACGCTGTGCAAGAGGACGCCGCGTCGACAGCGGCCGAGGAGCCTCCCGCCGGGGACGAGCAGGACACCGCCGTCGCTGATGAGCCCACGCGGGCAATGGATGCGGTCGAGTTCGAGACGGAAGCCGTTGGAGAAGAGACCGTTCAGACCGAGTCGGAGGCGGACGCCACCGCACGGTTCGTAGCGCAGCAGCAGTCGGCGCAGTTCGTCGAGGAGCCCGAAGCGCCGCGCAAGCGGGGGGCGCGCGGAACCGGTCTTTCGGTAGCGCTGCTGTCGACGGTCGTGTTCGCCGGCCTCTTCGGGGTCTTGATCTACGGCTACCTGTTCCTCGTGACGAGCCCGGAAGCGTTCGATCCTAATGTGATCGTCGAGCTGTGGCTGTTCCCGAGCCTGATCTTCGCTTCGATAGCGTTCCTGCTCGGGTACGTGCTGCTCACGCTGATTGTGAACCGCGCCGGTTGGTGGGCGCACGTGCTGGGCGGTTTCATCGTCGCCCTGCTCGTCTACGCGGCAGCTGTCGTCGGGCTGAACTTCGAGGCCAACGGCGGCTGGGATGCCGGCATCGGCGAGATTCTCACGTTCACTCGAGAGGGTGTCAGGGAGAGCGTCTTCGCACCGGTCGCGTTCATCGCATTCGTGCTTGCCCGTGAGGTGCCCATCTGGCTGGGTGGCATTGTCGGCCGACGCGGACGCAAGCAGCGCGAGCGCTACGAGGCTGAACTGGCTGAGCATCGCGAGCGTTACGGACTGGACGAGGACTGAGATCCGCTCGATCGACGCAGCGCACCCGGTGTGAGTACGACCGGGGCTCTTCACCTGCAGCCGATGTATCGGCTATCCTGAGTCGCGTAGAAACGCGGAACAGGGGCCTGCAGCCCCGCATGCGTGTCGAGTGACTGAATCAGTGTGACGAGGGTTGGGGTACCGGGGTGCTGCGCTTCATCAAAGAGAGGAAGCGCGCCGCTGCATCGGTCGGTGTCATCACCGCAGCCGCTGTCGCGCTGGGTGTTGTGGCGTTCACTCACCCGGGATTCACGACAACCGATGTCGACATGCACGACGGGGGAGTCTGGGTCACGAATCTCGAGTTGAACCGGGTGGGACACCTCAACTACCAGGCGCAGGAACTCGACGCGGGCTTGAATGTGCCATCCGAGAACTTCGATGTCGTGCAGAACGATGGCACGGTCGCAGTGATCGACCGCATGAACCTGAACCTGAGCCCGATCGACACCGGTCAGGCGAGTCTCAGCGGTGTCGTGCCGCTCCCAGGCGACGTCGACGTCACCATCCGCGGTGGCACTGCCACGATTCTGGACCCCGCTGACGGTCGGCTGTGGGCGTTCCCGGCCGACAGGATCGCGTCGTTCGACTTCCAGGAGCACGATCCCCTTGCTGTTCTCGGGCAGGGCGGCGCTGCGACCGCCGATGATGGGGGAGGAGTTCACGCGGTCTCCTCCGAGAGCGGAACCGTGCATTCGTGGCAGAACACCGAAGAAGGGTTCGTCGCTGTTTCCGAAGAAGAGCGCGAGCAGCTCGCAGAGGCTTCCGACCTGCAAATCACGTCGGTCGGGGAGGAGCCAGTCGTACTGGATGCCGAGAGCGGCACGCTGTTCTTATCGAACTCAGTGACGACGGTTCCTCCGAACTCGCAGCTGCAGCATCCCGGCGTGGATCGTACGCATGTCGCTATCGCGAGCGGGAGTGAGCTCATCCGTCAGCCCTTGGCCGGCGGGGAAGCGCTGGTGGAAGAATACGCATCGGGCGGCCCGGCAGTCGCTCCGGTGCAGGTAGACGGGTGCGTCTACGGGGTATGGCCGGGCGACTCGCGGGTGATCCGTGACTGTGATGACGAGCAGGGGAACTTCGACGAGGTCATCGACACCGCCGTCAGCGACGACGTTGTCTTTCGCGAACACCGGGGCGTCGTCGCGCTGAACGATGTCGTGGATGGTGTGTCGTGGTTGATGACCGATGAATTGATCATGGTCGATAACTGGGCTGATCTCATTCCGCCGACGTCGGAGGAGGATAGCGACGAGATCGATGAGGAGTCGATGGACGACACCTTCGAGAATGTCGCTCCGGATCCGTCGGAGGAGAACAATCCGCCGGTCGCCCACGATGACACGATTTTTGGTGCGCGAACAGGTCGTTCGACGCTGGTGCCGGTGCTGCACAATGACAGTGATCCAGACGGCGACATCCTGACGGTTTCGTTGGTGGGGGATGCTCCCGACGGGGTGCGGATCTCGCCGGTGCAGAATGCGTCGCAGTTTCAGGTGGAGATCCCGGAGGATTTCAGCTCCAGTGCTGTCAGTTTCCGCTATCGGGTGGACGATGGTCGTGGCGGTACCGATGAAGCGTCGGTGACGTTGCCGATTCGGAACGCGAGTCAGAACGCCGCCCCCGAAGAGTTACGGGAGCAGGGATTCGAGGTCGAACAGCGAGCGCAATACGAGCACGGTGTGCTGGAGCACTGGTTCGATCCGGACGGGGACGACCTGTTCCTGATGGACGCGTACAGCGATTCCGGCGACACGGTGCGCTTCAACCCCAACGGGCGTATCGTCTACACGGCGACGGGTGAGCCGGGGCCGACCACGATGACGATTGTGGTGAGCGACGGAGTGGCTGAGACTGAGGAGACGATCGACGTCGAAGTGCGCGAGCGCGGCAGCTCGGAACCGATAGCGAACGCCGACTACGTCAGTGTCGGCGAAGGAGAAACCGTATCGGTGCAGCCTCTCGCGAACGACTTCCTTCCGGCGGGTGACGATGCACGGCTCGCAAGCGCGAGCCCGCGCGGGGATCTTGAAGTAGAAGTCGACCGCTCAACGAATACGCTGTACGTGACCGGCGGCGCTCCAGGGACTCACTACGTCGACTACACCGTGGCGGCGGGCCCCAACCAGGCGCAGGGGCACGTGCGTGTCGATGTGACGGAGCCCGTGGAGGATGCCACCCCGGTGGCAGTCCGCGATGTTGCGCTCTTGCCCATGGGCGAAGAGGCAATCGTCGATCTAACCGAGAACGATGTCGATCCCACCGGTGGCGTGCTCGTCGTACAGTCGGTCGAAACAGACGGTGCTCCCGTCTCCGTGCAGCTCCTCCAGCGTCATATGCTGCGCGTCCAGGACCAAGGCGGCCTCACGGAACGAACGACGTTGACCTATAACGTCTCGAACGGCAGCGAAACCGCCACCGGGGAGGTCGTGATCATCCCGGTCGAGCCGCCCGATAAGCCGCGCAGCCCGGTCGCGGTTGACGACACCGCCACGCTCCGCGAGGGGGATTTCACGTCGATCGACATCACCGAGAACGACTTCAGCCCCGACAATGTTCCGTTCTCGGTCGAAGCCGAGCTCGTCGAATCGTCGCTGCTGCCGGGAGAAGGCCATGTCTTCGTCGATGGTGACGAACTCCGCGTCCACGTCGTTGCAGGCGGGCCGTCGTACGTAGATGTCACCTACGAGATCAGCGATGAGTACGGGAACGCGGATACGGCATCGGTCCGCATTGAAGTCGAGCCCAGGGACCTGGAGACGAATCAAGCTCCGCACGCGCTGGAGGTCAGCTCCCGTGTGCTTGCGGGCAACGTGGTGCGCATCCCCATTCCGCTCAACGGGATCGATCCCGACGGCGATGGGGTGACACTGGTCGGCTGGGAGTCCGCACCGGACATGGGGCGCATCGTGGAGGTCGGTCCCGACTACATCGACTATGAAGCGTTCAGTGAAGACAGCGGCACGACGGCGTTCCAGTATCGGGTGCGTGACCGCTGGGGTGCCGAGTCGGTGAGTACGATCACGATCGGCGTCGCGCAGCCTGGTTCGATGAACCAGGCTCCTCACGCCGCGACCGACAGAGTAGAGGTCCGCCCAGGAAGAGCCGTTGCCGTGTCGGTGCTGGATAACGACAGTGACCCCGACGGCGATGAGCTGTCGCTGACGGGAGTCAACATCGAGGATGCGCCCGACGGGTTCGACGACCTTCGGACGGGGGACGAAGCGCCGACGGTGAACTTCACTGCCCCGTCGGAGCCGGGCGAGTACATGCTCGAGTACACGATCGAGGACGCTCGTGGTGCCTCCGCGGTCGGAACTATTCGAGTAGAGGTCAGTGACGATGCGCCGCTCCAGCCGCCGGAGCCGGTCGATGATGTCGTCAGCGTCGAAGACCTCACACCCGGCGAGCCCTACGTGGTACCTGTTCTGGAGAACGACCGCGATGTCGATGGTGACCCGGCCGAGCTCCTCGTGGACGTGCTGACGGGCGAGGGCACGGTTGTCGAGGACGGCGTGCAGGTCGTGCCGGGGGACGAATTCCAAGTCATCACCTACCGTGCCACCGACCAGGACGGCGGCGAAGGCGAAGCGTTCATCTTCGTTCCGG
>DXDC01000008.1 GCA_019115685.1 Candidatus Agrococcus pullicola | reverse complement strand
CCGCTCGTCCCGCGCCGCTCGGGCCGACGGCGAGAGAAGCGACGATGCGCCCGGTGTCGATCAGTCCGCCCGCGACCCCGGGAGCCATCGCGAGTGTGACGGCCGTCGCGTTGCAGCCCGGCACCGCTATCCGGCTCGAGCTGCGCAGCAGTCTCCTCTGCTTGCCGTCCGTGGTCTCGAGCTCGGGCATCCCGTACGTCCAGGGTTCGGCTGGCTCGGTGCCGTAGTACTCGCGCCAATCGTCGGGGTTCTCGAGTCGATGGTCGGCTCCGCAGTCGATCACGAGCGCGTCGTCGCCGAGCGCCTCCGTTATCGCCGCCGACTGCCCGTGCGGCAACGCCAGGAAGACGACGTCGTGGCCGAGCAGGCGCTCCGGCGTCGTATCCTGCAGCGTCAGGTGCGATAGCGATCGGAGGTTGGGGTGCAATTTCGCCAGCGGCTCGCCGGCGTTCGAGTGCGCGGTGACCGTGGCGACTTCGAATTCAGGATGCGCCGCGAGCAGCCGCAGCAGCTCCCCGCCGGCGTATCCGCTCGCCCCTGCAACAGCAACTGTAAACACGAATCCTCCTAAGCGCGAAGCTTCGCGCCGAACTTTTCCTCGGCGCTGGCAACGCCTGCCATTTTCGCTTCGCTCGCCTCTTCGGCCTTCAGCGTGCGGTCGGGTGCACGGAAGCGCAGCGCGAACGTCAGCGATTTTTCGCCATCGGCGAGCCCGGCACCCCGGTAGTCGTCGACGAGGCGGATGTCCTCCAACAGGGCGCCCGCACCTTCGGCAACCGTGCGCAGCACCTCACCTGCGGGCACATCCTGCTGCACGGTCAACGAGAGGTCCTGCGTGGCAGCCGGAACCCCCGCTATGACGGCGGGCTCCAGCGTCGTGCGGCGCAGTGCCACGAGCCGCTCGAAGTTCAGCTCTGCAACGACGACGCTTTCGAGCGAATGCTCCTTCGCGACCGAGGGCAACAACTCGGCTGCGTAGCCGATCGTTTCGCCCGCGACGAGGATGTCGGCGGTGCGACCGGGATGCGTCCAGTCGCGCGAACCCTGCCGCACCTCGATCTCGAGCCCGGCGGCCGCAGCCGCGACCCGTGCGAAGTCGAGGGCATCGGCGAGGTCGTAGTGCTCTGCGACCAGGCCGGGCTGCTTTCTCACGCGATTGCCCGTCAGCGCAACCGCGACGTGGCGGTCCTGCAGCGGCAGATTGTCGAGCGATGCCAGGGTCGCGTCATCCGGGCGGGATGCCGCGCTCGGCAGTTCGGCGGTGCCGTGCTCGCCCTGCGACACGAACACCGTGCCGAGTTCGAAGACGGCGACGTCCACGAGTCCTCGTGCAACGTTGCGCGCGAGCGTCTCCACGAGCCCGGGGACGAGCGCGGTACGCAGCCAGCGACGTTCGGCATCCAGCGCGTTCGTGAGCTCGACAGCGCTTTCGCCGGTCATCCCGATCTGCTGCTCCGACACGAAGGGTGAGACCAGCACCTCGGTCGCTCCCGCCGCCGCGAGCGCATTCGCTGTGTCGCGCGCGGTTTTCTGCGCTCGCGTGTAGCCGCGTCCTGGCGGAGGCACGGGCAGTTCGGAGCCGATGCGGTCGAAGCCGACGATACGACCGATCTCCTCGACGAGATGGATCTCATCGACGAGGTCCGGCCGCCACGTCGGTGGCCTGACCGACCAGCCGTCCTCCGTATCCTGAACGTCTGCGCCGATCGCCCGCAGCGCGTCGCGCTGTTCATCATCGGTGTAGCCGATGCCCATGACGCGTGCCGCTTTGCCGCGACGCAACGCGATCGTGTCGACGCTCGGAACATCCTGCTCGACGGTGGCGCCGAATGAGTCGGCTGTTCCTCCCGCGAGTTCGACGAGCAGCTGCACGGCACGTTCGGCCGCGGCCTCCTGCAGCGCCGTGTCGACCCCTCTTGCGAACCGCTTGGATGCTTCACTGTGCAGCCTGTGCCTGCGAGCAGAGCGTCCGATGGTCACGGGGTCGAACCACGCGGCTTCTATGAGCACGTCGTTCGTGGCATCCGTGACCTCGGTGCTGGCGCCGCCCATGACACCGGCGATACCGACGGCTCCCGAGTCATCGGTGATGAGCAGGTCTTCTGGGTCGAGTTTGCGTTCCGTGTCGTCGAGTGTGACGATCGTTTCGCCCTGCCGTGCGCGACGCACCGTGATGCCGCCCGTAAGACGTTCGAGGTCGTAGGCGTGCAGTGGCTGGCCGAGTTCGAGCATGACGTAGTTCGTGATGTCGACCGCGATCGAGATGGGCCGCATGCCCGCAAGCGCGAGCCGCTGCGCCATCCAGCGTGGCGTCGGCGCGTTCACATCGATGCCGCGAACCGCCCGTGCGATGAAGCGGGCGCAGCCGACGCGCCCGCGAATCGGAGCGTCGTCTTCGAGCGCAAGCGGGAATCCCTCTCCCGCTCCGGTCTCGATGAGCGCAGGGTCGCTGAATTTCGCGCCGGTCGCGTTCGCGTACTCCCGTGCGATGCCGCGCAGGCTGAGCGCGTAGCCGCGATCGGTGGTCACGGCGACCTCGATTGCGACGCCGTCGAGCCCCAGCAGGCTGCGAGCATCATCGCCGGGTTCTGCCGACAGCCCGAGCTCCTGCAGTCGCAGGATGCCGTCGTGGTCATCGCCGATGCCCAGTTCACTGGCAGAGGCCATCATGCCGTCGGAGATGTGACCGTAGGTTTTGCGAGCCGAGATCTCGAATCCGCCCGGCAGCACCGTGCCGGGGAGCGCGACGGCGACGAGGTCGTCGATCGCGAAGTTCGAGGCTCCGCAGACGATGCCCCGGGGTGTCTCTTCGCCGACATCGACCTGCACCCAGCGGATCGTCTTGCCGTTCTTCTGCGGTTCGTCGTCGAAGGAGAGTACTCGCCCGACTGTCAGCGGGCCGCTGATCTCGGTGCGATGGATCGCCTCGTCTTCGAGCCCGACGCTCACGAGCGCTTCGAGAACGCCCTCGGGCGTAACGTCATCCGGCAATGCGACATAGTCGCCGAGCCAGTCCAATGGCACCCGCATTCAAATCACCATCCCGAACTGCTGAGAGAAACGCACATCGCCTTCGATCATGTCGCGCATGTCCGAGAGCTGATACCTGAACTGCAGCGATCGTTCGATACCCATGCCGAATGCGAAGCCCTGATACTCCTCCGGGTCGACGCCGGCGGCACGCAGCACGTTCGGGTTGACCATGCCGCAGCCGCCCCATTCGACCCACCGGGGTCCGCCCCGCATACCGGGATGCCAGACATCCATCTCGGCGCTCGGTTCGGTGAACGGGAAGTGGTTGTTCCGCAATCGGATGCGCGCGTCGGCTCCGAACATCGCCCTCGCCAAGTGCTCGAGCGTGCCGCGGAGGTGCGCCATCGTCAGATCGCGGTCGATGGCGAGGCCCTCGATCTGCGTGAACACCGGCAGGTGCGTCGCGTCGATGTCATCGGTGCGGAACACGCGACCCGGTGACACGATGTAGACGGGAAGGTCTCGCGTGAGCAGCGAGCGGATCTGCACGGGGCTCGTCTGTGTGCGCAGCACCAAGTGGCTGCCCTCGGGCTCGACGTAGAACGTGTCGGATTCGCTTCGGGCGGGGTGGTCGGGGTCGACGTTGAGCGCATCGAAGTTGAACCACTCGTGCTCGACCTGTGGCCCTTCCGCGATCTCCCAGCCCATGCCGACGAAGACGTCCGACATTTCGTCCTGAAGCATCGTCAGCGGGTGTCGTGCGCCCTGCTGTCTGCGCTGGGGCAGCGCCGTCACGTCGATCCGCTCGGCCTCGAGTTTCGCCCTGGCCTCCTGCTCGGCGACGATCTCGGTGCGCTCGGACAGCGCCTGCCCCACTCGCTTTCGTCCGCCGCCGATCATCGCGCCCGCCTCCTTGCGGAATTCGGGGGCGAGTTCCTTCAGCGACGCGTTGAGCTTCGCGAGCGGAGAGCTCGGCCCGTTGTGATCGGCTTTGGCTTGCTGAAGCTGCGCGCTCGTGGTGGCCGCTGCGATGTCATGCAGCGCCTGCTCGACGGCAGCCTCGACCTGTTCGGCGAGAGTGAATGTTGACACGACTACTCATCCTACCGATCCATGGAACCTCTCCCCCACAGGGTGCGAAAAACTTCGAAGAATGACCGTCA
>DXDC01000085.1 GCA_019115685.1 Candidatus Agrococcus pullicola | reverse complement strand
AGCACGTAGGCGAACTCCATGCCGATCGCCCCCGCACCGACGATGGCGATCGAGTCGGGTAGATGCTCGTCCATGATCTGCTCTTCGAAGGTGACCACATTCTCGGATGTCTTCACACCCGGCGGCATCCGCACCCGCGAGCCGGTGGCGAGGATCGCGTTCTCGAACTCGATCTCTTCAGTGCCGCCGTCATTCAGCGCCACCGACAGCGAGTTCGGGCCGGTGAAGGTGCCGTAGCCGTCGAACTCCGTGATCTTGTTCTTCTTCATAAGAAAGTGGATGCCGTTGACGCGCCCTTGGGCCACCTCACGACTGCGGCTGAACGCCTTGGCGAAGTCGAAGGAGACTTCGCCGCTGATGCCGAACAGATCGGCGTCGTGGTTGACGGTATTCGCCAGTTCCGCGTTGCGCAGCAGGGCCTTCGACGGAATGCAGCCGACGTTCAGACACACGCCACCCCAGTACTTGCTCTCGATGATCGCCACGGACTTACCAAGTTGGGCGGCGCGAATCGCGGCCATGTATCCACCGGGTCCGGCTCCCAGTACGACGACGTCAAAGCGGTTGGGCACAGATTCTCCTTAAGGTTTGCCGCGCTCAATCCGACTGCGCGGCCCGGCGGACAATATCGGTAACGGTAGCGTGAATTGGCGGTCGGTTTTCGGGGCACTGACCCGCCCCGAACGCTGCGAACTTTTCCGCGCTGCCGGCTACACGGTGCTGTGATCGGCAGCGCGCTCGAAGACCGGGGACGCGTCCCTTGCAACGTCGCTCGCTGCGGCAGCCTTGTCTGGAGAGCGCGCCTTCCGCTCAGACTCGAGCATCCTCATCCAGGACGGTCGCGAAATCGCATTCCGTCCGGCCGAGTTGGCGTTGTACAACACGCCGGGGCCTTCCGAGAATGAACAGTTTCGCAGTATGCCTCAGGAGCGGTGGCGCGGCTTTCGGGCGGGGCGGTTGCTATCGCGACGGCCGTCACGGCCCTTCTTCGCCGGTCGCCCGCTGTCGGGCCGCAGTTCGATGAGTTGGCCGGAGATGCGCGTCTTCGACAGCCTGGAAATGGTGTCCTTCGAGAGTTCGGCGGGGAGCTCCACGAGCGAGAAATCGCCGCGGATCTGAATCGCGCCGAAGTCGTCTCGGCCGAGTCCGCCCTCGTTTGCGAGCGCACCGACGATCTGGCGCGGTTCTACCCTGTGACGTTTGCCGACTGCGATCCGGTAGGTCTCCATGGGCTGACTGCCTCGGCGTTTGGGGCCGCGCTCTTCGCGACGACCGCGATCGTCGCCGCGTCGTCGATCGTACTCTTGCGGTGCAGGGTCTGCACTCGGGTCGAGCAGCAGGGGTGTCTCGCCCTGTGCGACGATTGCGAGCGCTGCGGCGACGTCGACTTCGGGCACATCATGGTGGCGCACATAGTGCGAAACGATGTCGCGGAATCGGTCGACGCGCTGCGACTCGCTGAGCGCAGCGGTGATCGCATCGTCGAAGCGCGTGAGCCTTGTCGTATTGACCTCGTCAGCGCTCGGCATCTGCATCGGTGTGAGCTTCTGCCCGGTCGCCTTTTCGATGCTCTTCAGGAGGTAACGTTCGCGGGGCGTGACGAAGCTGATCGCGTCACCTGTGCGGCCGGCGCGGCCGGTGCGACCGATGCGGTGGACGTACGACTCGGTATCGGTCGGAATGTCGAAGTTCACGACGTGGCTGATGCGCTCGACGTCGAGTCCGCGGGCGGCGACATCGGTCGCGACGAGAATGTCGAGCTTTGCCTGCTTGAGCTGATCGACTGTCCGTTCGCGCTGCGGCTGCGGGACGTCTCCGTTGATCGCTGCTGCCGAGTAGCCCCGGGCACGCAGTTTCTCGGCGAGGGTCTCGGTCTCGCTCTTCGTCCTGACGAAGACGATCATGCCCGCGAAGTTCTCGACCTCGAGAATGCGGGTCAGCGCATCCACTTTCTGCGGATACGCCACGACGAGGTAGCGCTGCGTGATGTTCGTGGCAGTCGTGGTCTTTCCCTTGACGGCGATTTCCTGGGCATCAGAGAGGTACTGCTTCGAGATGCGGCGGATCTGCGGAGGCATCGTCGCTGAGAACAGCGCGACCTGCTTGTCGTCAGGAGTCTCCGCCAGAATCGTCTCGACGTCCTCCGCGAAGCCCATCTTGAGCATCTCGTCGGCTTCGTCGAGCACGAGGAAACGCAGTTCTGAGAGGTCGAGCGTGCCCTTTTCGAGGTGATCCATGATGCGGCCGGGAGTGCCGACGACGATGTGCACGCCGCGTCGCAGGGCCGACAGCTGGACTCCGTAGCCCTGCCCGCCATAGACAGGCAGAACACGTACGTCTGGCAGGTGCGCAGAGTACTTTTCGAAGGCTTCGCAGACCTGGAGTGCGAGTTCACGCGTCGGCGCGAGCACGAGGGCCTGCGGCGTCTTTTGCTCGAGGTCGAGCCTGGAGAGAATGGGCAGCGCGAACGCCGCCGTCTTGCCAGTGCCGGTCTGTGCGAGACCGACGACGTCTCGGCCCGTGAGCAGGGCAGGGATCGTGGCGGCCTGGATCGCGGACGGGGTCTCGTAGCCGACATCCCGCAGCGCGCGCAGGACGGCGTGCTCGAGGCCGAGGTCGTCGAAGGTCGGCTCGGCAGGCACGTCGGCGACGGACTCCGGGGCTTCTGGTGCGGGTGCGTCTGGGGCCTGCTCGGAAGTGTTCACACTCCTAACCGTAGTGGTCGGGGGAGACCGGGCCCGATGCGATGGTGGAATTCGTGGCCATTGGCGACTGTGCAGGCGCAGCCCCTCCGTCCGCCGATCCTGCCCGACGACGATGACGCTTTCGGGAACTTGCTGTTCGGATATCCGACTCCTCCTTCCCCAGCTCGTTGCGTCGAGGCTGACGCGCCGGTCGGCGCGAAGCGGCGTCACCGCAGAAAATCACTCTCTCAGCCAACTTCTGCGCACCCACAGACAAGTCTTCGTCGGCGCAGTGACCTAGCGTGGAGAGTAACCACCGGACTCGACGAGGAATCCCATGAACCACATCCCCGACGCAACGCACACGCACGGCAAGCGAGTGAGTACGCCTGAGCAGGCAGCGCATCCGCTCGATCCTCTCAACGCCGGCGAGATCGCGACCGTGCGCGACGTTCTCGACGAAGCCGGCCTGATGCGGGAGCACGTACGCGTCGCCATGCTGCTGCCTCGCGACCCCTCGAAAGCCGCTGTCGCGGCGTGGCAGCCGGGTGAACCGTTCGAACGTCGCGCGATCGCAACACTGCTGGACCGTTCGGACGGCAAGCACACCGAGGTCACCGTTTCGATAACGGAAGAGCGGGTGGTCGAGGTCGAAGAACTCGCCAGTACGCCGGAGCGCGGGCAGGCTGCCGTGCTGATGGAGGAGTTCTTCGAGATCGCCGACATCGTGAAGGCGAACCCCGAATGGCGGGCGGCGATGGAGCGCCGCGGCCTCGGCGAATACATCGACACGTGCTTCTGCTCCCCCTTGGCGCCCGGGTACTTCCCGGAAGAGACCGAGGACGCAGGTCGTCGCTACCTGCGTTCACTGACCTACCTGGTACCGAACGAAGGGGACAGCCCGTGGGCACACCCCGTCGAAGGCCTCATCGTGAAAGTCGACATGATCGAGCGCGCGGTCTTCAAGGTCTACGACGAGGGCGACGTGCCCACGCCAATGCAGCACGGCAACTTCACGCTCGACGCGCAGGGGCCTGCACGCACCAGCCTCAAGCCCATCGATATCACCCAGCCGGAAGGCCCGAGCTTCTCGGTCGACGGCAACAGCGTGCAGTGGGAGAACTGGAAGCTGCACATCGGCTTCAACTCCCGTGAGGGACTGGTGTTGAGCAACATCAGTTGGCGCGATGGGGATGAAGACCGCCCCGTGCTCACGCGAGCGAGCGTCCCCGAGATGGTCGTGCCGTACGGCGATATCGACGAGACCCGCTACTGGGTGAGCTACTTCGACGCCGGAGAATACCTGCTCGGCCGCAGCGCGAACCCGTTGTCGCTCGGCTGCGACTGCCTCGGCGTGATCCACTACTTCGACGGCTTCGTCAACGACGACCTCGGCAACCCGGTCAAGCTCGATCAGGTCATCTGCATGCACGAGGAGGACTACGGCATCCAGTGGAAGCACACCGATCTCGACGGCAAGCCGGAGACTCGTCGCAGCCGTCGCCTGGTGATCAGCTACTTCGCGACCGTCGGCAACTACGACTACGGCTTCTTCTGGTACTTCTACCTCGACGGGTCGATCCAGGTGGAGGCCAAGGCGACCGGCGTCGTATTCGGTGGCGCGGGCCTCCCCGGCACCGACAACCCGCACAACACCGAGATCTCGCCCGGTCTCTTCACGCCCGTGCACCAGCACATCTTCTCGGCCAGGCTCGACGTCGCCGTCGACGGTGAAGACAACACGCTGCACGAGATCGACGTCGTGCCGCTGCCGCACGGGCCACTGAACCCGCGAGGCAACGCGTTCACCTGGTCGGATACGCAGCTGAAATCCGAGCTGGAGGCGCAGCGGATGGCGAACGGACTGACCAGCCGCGTCTGGGAGGTGCGCAGCGCCCACCGCAAGAACTATGTCGGCAAGCCGACCTCGTACTGGCTGATTCCCGAAGGGAAAGCCGTACTCCAGGCGCAGCCGGAGTCGACCGTGTTCGCTCGTGCGAATTTCGCCACGAAGCACCTCTGGGGCACGCAGTTCGCGGAAGGCGAGCTGTACCCGGCCGGCATGTACCCGAGTCAGAGCAGTGGCTGGCAGGGTCTGCCGACCTGGACGAAAGCGGACCGCAGCCTGGACGGCGAGGACATCGTGCTGTGGCACCAGTTCGGGCCAACGCACCTGCCGCGCACCGAAGACTGGCCCGTCATGCCGGTCGACTACTCGGGTTTCTGGTTCAAGCCGCACGGTTTCCTCGACCAGAACCCGACGATGGATCTGCCCGCGGATGCCCGCTCCTCCTGCTCCATGACCGGTGACGGATGTTGCGACGGCGGCTGCGGCTGCTGCAGCGACGGTTGCAACTGCGGCAACAAGGACGGCTGCGGCTGCGGCCGCTAGCGAAGAAGAACAAAATACTCGAAGGAGAGCCTCATGTTCACATTTGAAAGCCTGCTGGACGCAATCACCGTCGATGTCGGTCGCGAGATCTTGAACCCGGCAACGGGGGAGCTGATCGGTCGAGTTCCGGAGCACACGACCGCGGATGTCGACGCGGCCATTGCACGAGCCAAAGCGGCGCAGCCGGCATGGGCGGCGCTGAGCGATGAAGAGCGCGTCGACTACCTGAACCGGGTCGCGGACGCGATCGACGAGAACGCGGAGGCGCTCGCGGGCATCCTCTCGCGTGAACAGGGTAAGCCGCTCAACGGGCCGAACGCGCGCTTCGAAGTGGGCGGCTGCGCTGCCTGGACCCGTGTGCCTGCAGGCACGCCGCTCCCCGTCGAAGTCGTCGTCGATGACGGCGAGACCTACGCCGAAATGCACTACCGGCCGCTCGGGGTCGTGGGCGCCATCACCCCGTGGAACTGGCCGATGATGATCGCCATCTGGCAGAGCATCCCCTCGCTGCGGATGGGCAACACGGTCGTGTCGAAGCCGTCGGAGTACACGCCGCTCTCGGGGCTTGCGATCAACCACGTGCTGAACACCGTACTGCCGGAAGGCGTGCTGAACACGGTCGTCGGAGGCGGAGAGCTCGGTGCACGCATCGTCGAGAGCGAGAGCATCGACAAAGTCATGTTCACCGGCTCGACGAAGACGGGCAAGAAGATCATCGAGGCCAGCTCCGGCAACGTCAAACGCCTCACCCTTGAGCTCGGTGGCAACGACGCCGGGATCGTGCTCGACGACGTCGACCCCAAGGCGATCGCGGAAGGGCTCTTCTGGGGCGCCTTCATCAACACGGGCCAGACGTGCGCTGCGCTCAAGCGCCTGTACGTGCCCGATTCGATCTACGACGAGGTCGTCGACGCGCTCGCGGAGGTCGCAGGCAATATGCCCATGGGGGATGGGCTCGACGAGCAGAACGTACTCGGACCGCTGCAGAACGAAATGCAGTTCAATGTTGTCGCCCGGCTCGTGCAGGCGGCGAAGGATGCGAATGCCCGCGTCGTGCTGGGCGGCGACCCCGATCAAGATGCTCCCGGGTTCTTCTACCCGACCACGCTGATAGCCGACATCGACCCGCAGAACGCACTCGTCGTCGAAGAGCAGTTCGGGCCCGCCCTGCCCATCATCCGGTACACGGATCTCGAAGAGGCCATCGAGCAGGCGAATGCACTGGACGTGGGGCTCGGCGGGTCGGTGTGGTCGTCGGATCGCGACCGGGCTCGCGAAGTCGCGGCGCGCATCCAGGCCGGCACGGTGTGGATCAATTCGCACGGCACCATCAACCCGTTCGTACCGTTCGGCGGGGCGAAGCAGTCGGGCTACGGCCAGGAGTTCGGCGTCGCCGGGCTGAAGGCGGTGGCGCAGCCCCAGGTGATCCAGGGGTAGATGCGAGAGCCCGGGCGTCTAGGGATGCGCCCGATGGGTTGGCATACCTGCGTAAGGTGATTGCGGCGAGCTGGGTGGACGGATCGGTCGCGGCTTCGATGCCAGCAGTACAGCGAGGGCCGCGATAAGCATGAGCGCCTGAAGAACGACCGTTGTGATCGCCACGTCGAAGCCCTGCCACTGGAGCAGTAGCCGAAGCGGGGCCACCAGGAGCACGCCGACGAGGCTGAGCCAGGCGAGTGGCCTCGCGCCGGCGGCAAGCAGCCAGCCAGCAGCGCCCGAAAGCACGAGCCATCCTTCCAGGCTCGTCAGCAGCCCGCCGACAGGCCCTCTGAACACCGGGCCCAGGCCCGACTGCAGCCTCATGAGGAAGAGGAAGAACGCGAGTGCCGCGATGACGATAACGATGACAACGGCGATCAGACGCCGAGGCAGACTGCCGGGTGCGTTCAGCATGGCGACGACAACGCAGGCCAACCCCAGCAGAATTTGTGTCATGTAGAGGAGGCCCTCATTCAGGAACACTCCTCCTGAGATGAATCTGGTTCCTAGCTGCGGGAGGGAACTCCACAGGACATAGCCGCCGACGATGCCGAGAATGCCTGCGAGTAGCCAGACTCGGTTGCTGCCTGCAGGGGAAGCGCTCCGGGTTGCGGGCCTTGGTGCGGGTTGGTGAAGAGTGCTGTCGACTTCGTCGCTCATGGCTTGAGCATGGCCGATATCCCTGAAAGTTCGCCTGAAAGGTCACGTGGTTGACGCGGGGTGCGCAGTGATGATGCTGGTCGCACTGTACAGCCGCGGGCGTTGAAAGTCCTTTCCGTAGTGCATTTACTTTCCAAATGGAAAGTCAGCCGAGTCGTCCGAACGCCTCCGGGCCGCCGAGCGCCGAGGAGGCGGCCGCACAGCTGCGTAACATCGGTAAAGTGCGCGATCGCAGCGACCGGGCGCACGCACCTGGCGCGCTCGCGGTACTTGGCCTCTGGCAGGCGTTCATCCTCCCCGTCTACCTGTGGACGCTGCTGACCGTCATGGCACCGTTCGATAACTCCCTGTACGTGATCTTGCCGATGCTCATCACGACGACGCTGGTGAGCGGTGCGCTGGAGCAATTTTCCGTACGGCAACGTATCGGCTCGGCGATGACGGTGCTCCTCTTCGCACTTGTCTTGGTGTTCTTCGTGCTCTGCGTCCTGCAGATCATCGAGCAGCCATACCCCCGCATCCTCGACACGCTGCTCGCGATAATGCTCGGCCTCGCGCTCGCGGTCGGGCCTATCCGGTGGTGGGTGACCGCCGAGGACCGTAGTGTTCGCTGGGTTCGGCGACCGTTGAGCCGGTCGTCTCGTATCGTGACCGTGATTCTCGGTGCGATCGTCGGGCTCTTGGTCGTCACGGCTGAGTGGGAATACGCAAGCGTGACTTCGCTCGGGGCAGCAGTCCTCTTTATGGTCGTCGCAGCCATGTCACTGAAGGATGCGGGGCTTCGCCGTACCGGATATGAGTGGTCTCTTCTGCACTGGCTGCTCTTTGGCATCGGAGCAGTTGTCGTGTGTGCGGTGCTGTTGTTAAGTGCATTCACCGATGTTCTCTCGCCCGTCCTGCTCGCTACCGCAGGGAGTGCGATCGGAATCGCGATCGCGGGGTCCGCATTTCTTCCTACTCGTGGAACCCAGCAGTGAGTCCGCATCCTCGTCACGGTCTCGATGAGGCATTCGTGACGCCTGTCCGCTTCTCATTGATGGCTGCATTGCGCGACGATGCCGAAATGGACTTCCCCACACTGCGAGAAGTGCTGGAGGCCGGAGATTCCGTGCTCAGCAAGGCCATCACGTATCTCGAGAAGCTGGGCTACGTAAAGACCAAGAAGGGGTTCGTCGGGAAGCGGCCGCGCACGTGGGTGGCATCGACGAGGCTGGGGCGAAAAGCCTTTCAGCAGCACTTGGCAGCGCTGCGCGCGATTGCGGAGGGCTACCCGGAGCCGTAGTGTTCAGCGAGGCGCATACAGCGCCGTTACCGCGTCGATGAGCGGGCCGAGGGAGGGGAGAGCGGCGATGGATGAGAACCTGCCAGAGGCACTGACGGTAGGAGAGGTTGCTTCCCTGGTGGGCGTCAGTGTGCGGACGCTGCATCACTGGGATGCCATCGACCTCGTTCGCCCGCAGGGGCGAACCTCCGCCGGCTATCGAACGTACTCGGCAACGGATGTTGCTCGTATGCACCGAGTGCTGGTCTACCGGGAGCTGGGCTTCAGCCTTGCGAAGATCGCTGCGCTTCTTGACGACCCGGATGTCGATGAGGCAGGGCAGCTGCAGCAGCAGCGAACGTTGCTGCACGAACGCATTGACGCCCTGCAGCGCATGGCCGACGCCGTCGACCGGATGATCGTTTCGGACGCTGCCGGTGTTTCGCTTACTGCGCAGCAGCAGGCCGAGATCTTCGGCACGGGATGGCGGGAGGACTGGGCGGAGGATGCGCGGGAGCGCTGGGGAGCATCCGAGCAGTGGGCAGAGTTCGAACGGCGCGCGGCCGCGCTGTCCCAGGAAGAGCGCGAGCGCTTGAGCAAAGATGGTGAGGCGCTGTACGAGAAGCTCGCCACCGCGAAACGAGACGGTATCCGGCCGGGTAGCACTGCAGCGAACCGCCTCGTGGAGGGGCACAGGGAGATGATCGGTCAGATGTTCGATTGCAGTCGCTCGATGCATGTTCTGTTGGGCCGCATGTTCGTCGATGATGAGCGATTCCGTGAGTACTTCGACTCGCTTGAGCAGGGTCTCGCCACGTGGCTCTCTGCGAGCATCGATGCGAACGCTCGCGAACACGGTGTGAATCCCGCCGAAGTCGTTTGGGAGTAGCCCCGAAGCTTGACCCTCACGTTGCGTCAGGCTTCAGACTTGTCCGCATGATCGGGACGATGACACGAGCGAGCCATGCACACTCCGATAGTCGCGTCGTCGACAGCGCTCGTCATCCGGTGGCTCGACGCATCGCCGATGTGCTGCGAACCAAGTCAGCGAGACCCAAGGTCTGCATAATAGACGACTTCGAGAACATCGAGCAGGCTGTGCGCGGCGGCGTTGAGCTCGACAGTCTCTACGCGACCGCATCCGCGCAGGGCAGCATGCTCCGTGAACTCCACGGGGTCGGCAGCGATGTGCCGCGCTACGTGCTCGATGACGGTGTTGCCGCGAACCTGTTCGGTGGGCAGAAGCGTTCGCGGATGTTCGCCCTCGCTCGCGCGCCGAAGCCCGCTGGTCTTCGTGATTTGCTGCGTGCATCCGGCGATATCCTCGTGCTGGACGGCGTACGGATGCTCGGAAACGTCGGTGCCATCACCCGCACCGCGCGTGCGTTCGGAGCGGCAGGCGTCGTCGTGCTTGAGAGCGGTCTCTCCACGGCGCTGGATCGGCGACTGATTCGAGCGAGCCGGGGGCTGGTGTTCACCATCCCGGTGGTGCTGGCGACCCGAGAGCGGTTCATCCACTTCAACGAGCAAGAACGGCTTTCGCTTGCGCAGTTCTGTGCGGATGCGCCGGATTCGCTGCACGACATCGGTAGGGTCCGTGAGCGCCTTGCCCTCGTTCTCGGTAGTGAACGCGACGGAGTCTCGGAAGAGATCGGCTCTTTGACTACGCGCCGCTACGCCATTCCGATGGAGCCGGGTGTGGAATCGTTGAACGTGTCGGTTGCCGCGGGTATAGCACTCCACGCTCGGAGCGCTTCACGGAGTTGAAACGTGGACATCTCTTCGCTTCCGCCCGCGGTGGAGCGAGTCGGCAGTCCACCGCAAGGGGGAGCCGGCGGCCGGAGGAATCATCCGTGCGGCTGATGCCGGGATTCGTGAAGCTGCCTAGCATCGAAGAGAAGATGACGAGAGGAACACAGGACTATGTACAGCGCGGCGAACTACCGCTTTCTCCGAGCGGCAGCGGTTCTGGCCCTGCTCATCTCCGTGGGGTTCATCGTGTACGGGCTCGTGGTCGCCAACTGGTGGATCGTGGGAATGTTCCTGGTAACTGCGCTTGCGTCGTTCTCGCTCTATCCCGCACTGATGAGTAAGCCCCAGCGAGAGCACGCAGCGTTGCGCAGCGCGAAATCCGAGTGATTCCAGGCTCGAAAATCTAGACAGTCTGGACAGAACCGTCTGGCTTGGGAGCATGACGACTTGGCAGGTGCAGGCGGCGTAGCAGTGATTCAGCGAGGTGCTGCGTGCTGCGGAGTCGGGGGAACCGCAGTTCATCACCATGCACGGCACCCCGGTCGCCGTTCTCGTCGACATCGACGATTGAGTGAGCGGCTACGTACTTGACACGTACGTCGTTTCGGAACTGACGAAACGACACCCGAATCAACGCGTCATCGACTGGCTGCAGCGCAGGCCGGAGACGTGGTTGAGCGTGCTCACCATCGGAGCATTGATACGGGGGCGTGCGGGTGCTCGACGCAGGGAACACGGGTCGCGCACGGAGCTTGGAACATTGGATCCGCGATCTGCAGCGCGAGTATCGCGGGCGGATACTCGCGGTCGATGAGGAGGTCGTCATCCGCTGGGCTTCGCTGGGGGCGGAGCGAACGCTCCCCGTGCTTGACGGACTCATTGCCGCCACTGCGCTGGAGCACGGGCTTACGGTGGCAACACGAAACGAACGAGACTATGCCGATACCGGTGTAGCCGTCTTCAACCCGTTCGCCGACTGAAACTGTCGGAGATTCCGTACCGTTCGGATTCGATGCCGCTCAGCGACCGGTCGATCGGATAGGAATTCTGCACGAGGGGCGGATCATCGGCGACGGCACGCTGCCCTGGCGGGCTCTCCTTCGGAACGGAACTGTTCGTTCCAGCAGTAGCACGGGCTGGCCCAATGGTATCGCAATCGATAGCCTGACCGAACGGGACACCACGCATCGCGTCCCGAGGGCGAGAGGAGATCGAACAATGGCGTATCGAGTACAGGGCGTTGTCGTACGGGAGGAAGGCGCTCCCGCGACCGTCGAAACCATCATCGTGCCGGAGCCGGGGCCCGGCGAAGTCGTCGTCGACGTCATCACCTGCGGCGTCTGTCACACCGACTACCACTACCAGCAGGGTGGTATCAGCGACGACTTTCCGTTCCTGCTCGGCCATGAATCCACAGCCCGTGTCGCCGTCGTGGGTGAGGGAGTCACGGAGGTCGCAGTCGGCGACCGTGTGATCCTGAACTGGCGTGCCGTTTGCGGCCAGTGCCGCGCCTGCGCCAAGGGCAATCCGCAGTACTGCTTCGCCACGCACAACGCGACGCAGAAGATGACCCTCGAAGACGGCACCGAGCTCTCGCCCGCGCTGGGCATCGGTTCGTTCGCCGAGAAGACGCTCGTAGCGGCGGGCCAGTGCACCAAGATCGACGAGGAATCGGATGCCGCGGCGGTCGGGCTCCTGGGCTGCGGCATCATGGCCGGGATCGGCGCGGCGATCAACACCGGCGACGTGCAACGCGGTGAAACGGTTGCCGTCATCGGGTGCGGTGGTGTCGGTTCCGCCGCCATCGCCGGAGCTCAGCTCGCGGGAGCGACCACGATCATCGCCGTCGACATCGACGACGCGAAGCTTGAGCAGGCAAAGCGGTTCGGCGCGACGCACACTGTGAACTCCAGTCGGGAAGACGCCGTCGAATCGATTCAGTCGTTCACGAACGGCTTCGGCGCCGACGTCGTGATCGATGCGGTCGGGCGACCCGAAACGTACAAGCAGGCGTTCTACGCGCGTGATCTCGCCGGTCGTGTCGTGCTCGTCGGAGTCCCGACGCCAGAGATGCAGCTCGAGCTGCCGCTGCTCGACGTGTTCGGCCGAGGCGGCTCGCTCAAGTCGTCGTGGTACGGCGACTGCTTGCCAAGCCGCGACTTCCAGATGCTCATCGACCAGTACAAGCTGGGTCGGCTCGACCTCGACGGATTCGTCACCGAGCGCATCCCGCTCGACGGTGTTGAAACGGCATTTGGCAAGATGGCGGGAGGCAATGTACTTCGATCGGTGGTGGAACTGTGAACGCACGAATTGAACGACTCATCACGAGCGGTACCTTCTCGCTCGACGGCGGCACGTGGGAGGTCGACAACAACGTCTGGATCGTCGGCGACGACTCAGAGGTGATCGTCGTCGATCCGGCTCATGACGCGGCTGCCGTCGCGAAGGCAGTGGACGGCCGCTCCGTGCGGGCGATTCTGCTCACGCACGGACACGATGACCACATCCGTCATGCTCGTGAAGCAGCGCAGGTGCTGCAGGCTCGCGTTCACCTGCACCCAGACGACCGGATGCTGTGGGACGCCGTATACGAGGGCTCACCGGATGCCGAGATCGCCGACGGCGACGTGTTCGACGTTGCGGGCGTCCAGCTCACGGCGGTGCACACACCCGGTCATTCACCGGGGTCGACGTGCTTCGTGATTCCAGCGCTGAACGCCGTGCTCTCCGGGGACACGCTGTTTCAGGGCGGGCCGGGCGCCACGGGGCGCTCGTACAGCGACTTCCCGACCATTATCGAGTCGATCCGCGAAAAGCTGCTCACGCTGCCGGCCGAGACCGTCGTCTACACCGGTCACGGGGACACCACGACCATCGGTGATGAGGCGCCGCACCTGCAGGAGTGGGTCGACCGGGGCCACTAGGCACAACCGCTCGAGCTGATGTCTACGAAGCGTGCCGGGCGACTCTGCGCGACTTCGCGCGGACCGCGGCCGCTGCGATCGTGGCACCGACCAGTGTGCCGGTGAGGGCGATGCCGTTCAGCAGCACCGGCGGTATGAGCATGATCGGCAGCACGACGGGGGCCAACGCCGGGGTGAACGAGATGACGGCTGCGACGAGGAGGGCGAGCGCCGGCAGCAGGAGCCCGTGCGGTGACCACCGCGCGAACAGAACACCGCCGAACAGCATGACCCCACCGATGACGATGAGGAACACGGAGCGTGGGTCGGCGGGGCCGTCGCCAAATCGCGAGACCAGCGCGTAGTTGGCTTCTATGCCCCTTGCGGCGACCAGCAACCCGCCGATGATCAGGAGCGGGGAACCCAGTAACCCGACGACGTGACCGACGGCAGTACCGGACCCCTTGCGAGGCTTGCCGACGCTGCGCTGCAACTTCATCGCGACCCCGGCGGCTCCGAGCGTCAGCAGCACGAATTGCGGTAGCCCCTGAAACAGGATTGAGAACCACGGCAGCGGCAATCCCTCGATCGAGGTGAAGAGCGCGATAGCCACGTTGGGCATGGCCGCGAACGCGAACGCTGCAAGGCCGAGGACGAGGCATGAGAGCAACCCGGCGCTGCTCCACAGGCCGGTGAGCGCAGCAGCAGCGAAAAGCAATGCTCCGGCCACTTGGAGAGCCAAGGCGATGCCGATGCTCGACAGCGAGAAGTCCAGGGTGCTGTACGTGCGCAGAAGCCGGAACCCGCCTTCTGCGCAGAGAGCGAGCCCAGCGATGGCGCAGACGAGGGCGATGACGACGGTGAGCACGCGCGCGACAATCGTGGGCTGCATCCCGCCTCCTTGCGTTCCGATACCCGGTCGTTGGGCCACAGGGTATCGCAGAGGTCCGGTTGCGCTATCGGTCATAGCCGAGCAATCGCAAATTGCATTCTCAGGCGGATCGGTCTGCGTCGTCTCTAGTCGGGCCTCTCGACCTGCACTGCATCGAACCGGGAGAAATCGACGTCGAAAGTCACTACCGCTGCCCCGTACTGCACAGCGAGTGCCGCCAGATGCGCGTCGTTGATGAGATTGCCGCCGTGTCCGCCGGCGGCAATCAGGTGCTCCCGAATCCGGCGTACGTGCTGCGCGTCGGTTTCTGGAACGACAACGTTCGGAGCGGACAGCCAGCTTTCGACGACACCGAGTGCCTGATCGGGTGTTAGAGGCTGCTCGAAAACGCGGTGGTGTGTCGTCAGTCTGAGAAAAGCGAGCAGACTGATCCAGGGGATCAGCAGAGTCTCCCGCGACGAAAGCGCACCGTCCAGCCATGCTTTCGCCGCTCGATGACGGATTGCTCCGCGATTGACCGCGTAGATCAGCACGTTCGCATCGACGAGTCTCACTTGCCGAGCTCCAGTTTGCGCAGCATAGCTTCATCTTCCAGTTCCCCGGCCAGCGTCAGCGCGCGGTCGAGTGGTACTCGAGCATTACCCAAATCGAATGTCGGAGTCGCGACTCGATGCTCTGCCGCGGGCGGTGCTAGTCCGTCGATGATCGCAGCGTTAACCGCTTCCTTGAACGATAGGCCGCGTTCGCGCATCACCTTACGCACCAGGCTGTCAGCCTCTGGCGTAAGAGTGATCGTGGTCCGGGTCATGCAGCCATCATAGCATCAATCACTTTGATGCATTGATGACTCCCATTCGCTTGCCGCTTTGTTGCCAGCGGCGCAAGTGCTGCATGCGCGCATTCGGTTGTGCCGGGTAGTTGGATGCTGCCGCTCGTCGTGCACAGCCGCCGCAGTTCCGCGAAAGGCCGCAGACAGTTCGCTTTTTCGAGAGCACGTGCTCTCCGGGCACCTTCCGAGACGTTGCTCTTGACACAGGACTGAACAGATGTTTAATGTAGTAAACATGCGTTCAGCACCTGATCCTTCCGACCTGACGACTCGTGCGCGCATCCGCAATGCCGCCGTCGAGCAGTTCGGTACGCACGGCCTCGATCGCGCTAGCGTGCGGATGATCGCGGAGGCCGCAGGCGTCAGCGCCGCGCTGGTCGTCCATTACTTCGGGGACAAGAAGGGGCTTCGCAGAGCGTGCGACGAGTACGTCATCGACGTATTCACGGATGATCGCCCCGGTTTCACGAGCGCCCCGACGATGGAGAGCATCCAGGCGGCCCTGCAGGACATCGAGGCGTACGGTCCGGCGCTGGACTACTTGACCAGGAT
>DXDC01000007.1 GCA_019115685.1 Candidatus Agrococcus pullicola | reverse complement strand
GGACATCATGGACGAGTTCGCGCACGCTCATCCCCAGCTCGAGATGAGCTTTTTCGAGGGGTCTCAGCCCGAGCTCGAACGGCGGATCCTCGAGGGCGACCTCGAGGTGGCGCTCCTCTACAAGCGGGGTCCGGGCGAGGGAATCGCCAGGAAGGAGATCGTGACTTTGCGGCCCTACGTCCTGCTGGCCGCTGACCACCCGCTCGCGGTCGCCGAGGAACTGTCGATGGGTGATCTGGAGGACGTTCCGTGTATTCGCCTGAGCATTCCCCTGCCGGACGAGGAGGATTTCGTCGCGCAGCCGGGCGCCGAGATGGTGCACACCTCGAACTTCGAGCTGGTGCGCAGTCTGGTCGGACGCGGGCTCGGTTACGCGCTCTTGGCCCAGCGGCCGCCGGAGAGTCGAACCTACGACGGCCGTGAGGTCGTCGCCCGCACGCTCCGCGATCCGAAGGCCGACATCACCATTGTGATGGCCCATGCAGCCGGTGCGCCGCTCACCCGACGGGCGGCCGCCCTGCTCAACTTCTGCCGCAGCGTCGGCGCCTGACGACGACGCCCAGCGGCCACGCACTTGGGGTGCGTGCGAGCTCCGTCGTCGCGTGAGCAGCGCCGCCCTCACAGGCGCGCGCCGCGAGCGACGACTCACTTCTCCCCACACTCCTCGGCGCGGCCCTGTGGTGCAGCTCGCGAAGACAACGGAAGAGGACCCAAAGCGCGTGACATCACGCAGGGCGGAGAGACTGGACCCATGGAAAGCTCGACAGCGACGAGCGACGCGACGCCGAGGCGGCGCGCCGCTGCCGGAAATGCCCTGCAGACTGCCGCACGCCCGAGCTGGGCCCGACTCGTGATCGGCTACCTCGCCATAGCTGCAGTCGTTCCGTACCTCACTCTCAAAGTACTGTGAATCTTCGGTTCGACGGCGGGCATCCTCGCGCCGTCCCCGCTCGACCCCGCGGTCGTCCAGAACGGCAACCTCGCAACAGTCGCCATGGAGCTGATCGCGGTCGGCATCATCCTCACGTTCACCCATTCGTGGGGCCTGAGAGTTCCCGCGTGTCTGGTGCTCGTGCCGGCGTGGATCGGGATCGGGCTGCTCGCACCGTTCATCGTGAACGGGCCAGCGGTCGCCGGATCGGTGCTGACCGAGGTCTCCCCCGCCGGCGACGGTTCGCTCGCGCCTTGGGTGGGCCCGCTTGTTTACCTCGGGTTCGGCGCTCAAGCGATCGGCGTTACGGCTTCCTTCGTCCTCTATGTACGTGACCGGTGGGACCGGGTGCTGATCATGCGCCTCTCGGATCGTCGCGCATACCCCTCGGACGACGCATTGCGTTTCCTCGGGTGGGGGGGGATCGCGGGCCTGCTCATCGCAGTCTCGGTCGCCCGGCTGAGTTGGGGCCTGGGTGCGACGTGGCGGCTCTCGCCAGACCTCATCCAGGATCGCGGCGTGCCGGAGCGGCTCGCGGACGGCATGGCCGGAGTCTTCGCAGCCGCGGCGCTCGTGGGCCTGCTGATGTTGACACGTAGAGCGCCGCGGCGCTGGCGCGTCTGGGCCCCCTTGTCCCTCGCCTGGGTCGGCGGCGGCGCCACACTGGCGAGTAGCTTGTACTCGCTTGTGCTGCTCACGCTCCGGCTCGCGAGTTCCACAGTGCAGGCTCAGCAGGCGGGTCTGGATCCCATTGTCGATCTCATCCAGGTGGTGGCAGGGACGGCGCTCGGTGCCACCGGCGCGATCCTCCTCTCCGAGCTCCACCAGACTGGACGGCACGTTCCCGCCGCGCCCGAACGAGCCGCGGATCCCGTACGTCACACTCGTCGTGGATGAAGCCACCAAGACCGTCGGTTGACGTCACTCCGCGCGGCCGTTCAATTCCTCGGCAAGTTTGAGGAGGGCCGAGTGGTCAAGGTCTCCGTCGCCGCGGGCGACGAGTGATTGCACGAGCTGGGAGACGATGCCGGTCAGCGGCAGCGAGACATCCGCCGCCCGGGCCGACGCGGCAACGATCCCGAGGTCTTTGTGGTGCAGCGCGAGGCGGAAGCCGGGCGCGAAGTTGCGATCGAGCAGTGCCGACCGCTTCCGATCGAGAGCCGTGCTTCCCGCCAAGCCTCCGCCGATCACATCCAGCGCCGCCGAGGTTTCGACGCCGTTCGCTTCGATGAGCACGATCGCCTCGGCGAGCAACTGCAGGTTTCCCGCGACGATCAACTGGTTCGCGGCCTTCACCACCTGGCCCGATCCCACAGCACCGAGCGGCACGAACGTCTTGCCCACCGCTTCCAGCACCGGGGACAGCTCATCGACCGTCGCCTGGTCGGCACCAACCATCACCGAGAGCACGCCGTCGATCGCGCCCTGCTCTCCTCCGCTCACCGGAGCATCGACGTAGCGGTGGCCGGATACCTCCGTTCGCGCGGCGAAGTCACGGGCGGCGATCGGTGACAGCGTCGTCATGTCGAGGATCGTGGTCGGGGCGTCGAGGTGAGCGATCAGCCCGTCCGCGCCCGAACCATCCGACCCGAACAGAACCTCTTCGACTTGCGGCGCATCCGGAAGCATCAGCACGACCACCTCGATGGAGGCCGGAAGCTCGGCGATGGACGCCACCACGTGTACACCCACATCGGCGGCCGCTTGACGCGACGCCTCGGTCCTCGTCGTGGCAGTGACGGCGTGTCCCGCGCGGGCGAGGTTGGCGGCCATGGGCCGGCCCATGATTCCGAGCCCTACGAATGCGATAGTCGTCATCGGATCTGGATCCCTTCTTCTTCGTCGAAGTTATTGGAGCTTGACACAGAGGTGTATCGAGACACTAGTCTATCGATACACCAACCCGGTACCTGCTGGGTTGCGACGCTCCCGTCAACGCTGAAGGGAAACTTCGTGACAGAGACCGCTCGCCCGCTCACGACCAATGTGGATGAGGGACGCCGTGAGCCCGAACCATGGTGGCAGTCGCCGTTCCGGATGTTCCAGACGAACCTGCGCGAGCCCGACGCGCTGATGGATGTCGACGCCACCCTCGATCAGATTGAGGAACATGGCGCGGACGTCTGGCTGGTGAACGCGGGCGGCATCATCTCGTTCTATCCGTCGCAACTGCCCTTCCAATCGGTCAACCCGTATCTGCGACAGCGACCCTCCGGCGACCTCCTCGCGGATGCGGTCGCTGCGGCGCGACGGCGGGGCATTCGTGTGATGGCGCGCATTGACTTCTCGAAGGTCACGGCCGCAGTCGCCAAGCAGCATCCCGAGTGGTGGTATATCGATCCCTCGGGGGAGCCGCAGGTCTACCAGGGGCTGACGAGCATGTGCCCGCTCGGCGCGTACTACCAGCAGCGTGCCTTCGACGTGATCGACGAGGTCATCGCTCGCTACGGTGTCGACGGGTTCTTCTTCAATTGGTTCTCGTTCAACGAGGTCGACTACTCCGGTCGCTACCGGGGCGTGTGCCACTGCCGTTCGTGTCACTCTCGGTTCGCCGCCGAGACTGACGGCCTCGAGTTGCCAGACAGTCCCCAGCATCCGCACTACGACCGGTGGCTCGGGTTCGCCTCGACGGCGCTGAACGAGCTCTCCGCCGCGTTCCGCGCTCACGTTGCGGCGGCCGATCCTGGGGCCGCCCTCATCCTCGGCCAATCGGCGGACATCGTCTTCCACGAGGCGAACAATGCGATCGGTCGTGAACTCTGGCCGTTCCGAACCGCCGCGTCGGTGAGCGCCCACAAATCACTGAGCCCCGAAAAGCCCGTGCTCGTGAACGCAGTCTCGTTCATCGACATGCCCTACCGGCTGGCCGGCGAGCAGGCCGAGCATTTCGGCGTGTACCTCGTACAGGCCATCGCGCGCGGAGCCGTGCCGTCGACATACATCATGGGAGCGCCGGGCGACATCGACTATCCGAACCTGCCGGTCGCCGGTGAAGTCACACGCTTCCACCGTGACAACAACGACGTGTACGAGCACCTCGAACAGCACGGAGACGTCGCGTTGGTGTACCCGGATCGGCTCCGACTCACCGGCTCCGCTCATCAGAGCGCGACCGAGGAGTTCAGAGGCCTGTACCTCGCGTTGCAGGAGAAGCAGCGCAGTTTCGACGTGATTGCAGCCGAGGATATCCCCGCGATCGAGGCTGCTGGGAGCCTCACCCACGCAGCCGTGCTCCTCCCCGACATCGGCGCGCTGAGCGACGCCCAGGTCGAGGCGCTCGAGCGGTACTTACACTCGGGAGGCACTGTGCTCAGCACAGGCAGCTCCGCCATCGCCGATTCCGGCGCGGTGCAGATCTCGGGGCCGGCCACGACCGTCACAGAGACAATCGACGACCGCGAACGCCTGCGCAACAGCTACGTGGGCGATGTCCACGCCGATGAAGACGTGTCCACTGCCCAGTCTGCGCGGATGGTCCCCGTCACCGGCGTACTCCGGTTGTTCAACTGGCAGGGTGCCGCCGCTCGGCACGGTCACTACGTCACGGCCGCGCCCCTCGGCCCGCCCGAGAAGACGTATGGACACCGTGTCACCGCTCACCCGGGCTGGGCCGAGCTCCCCGTCGGCGACGGCACCAGTATCCGCATCCCGTTCACGCCCGGCCGCACCTACCGCGAGACCTCCCTACAGGTCGTGCGCGACCACGTGCTCCGTACGCTCGAAGGACGACGGCGCACCGGAGTCGTCGTCCAGACTGCGGAACAGGTCGAGGTGATCACAAGTCGCTCGGCCGGCCGCACCGTCGTGCACCTGATCAACATGTCGGGGCTGCGCCGCCAGGGGTATGGCCCAGCGCTCCCGATCTTCGGGACACGCTTGCACCTCGACGACGTTCCCACCGCGGTCGTCTCACGCCGCACCGGCGAGCGCCTGGCCGTCGAATTCGATGGCACGGGCAGAGCCAGCGCGCTGCTCCCAGAGCTCCGCGAGTTCGACGTCGTCGTCATCGAACACACAAAGGAGAACCGCGAATGAGCAACCGAGATACCGTCGTCGTCACCGGCCATCAGAGCGAGGAGAAGCAGAATCGGATCCGCGCGGCGGCGGGCGAGAGAGCACGCGTCGAATTCGTTTCGTCACTCGAGGACGCCCGAGATCTGCTCCCCGAGGCGACCGCGATCGCGGGCGGAGCACCCCAGGGCACCCTCGCCTCTGCTCCGAACGTACGGTGGGTCCACAGCTGGGCCGCTGGCCCGGACGCCGACCTCACAGACGAGGTGCTGCACAGCGACGTCATTCTCACCTCCTCCGTTGGCAACGGCGCGATCCCCCTGGCCGAGCACTCGATGATGCTGATGTTGATGTTGAACCGCGAGGCGATGCGCTGGATCGAGGCTCAGCGCAACAAGCGCTGGGACCGGTTCACCCACGCGGAGCTCAACGGCCTGACCCTCGGCATATTCGGCGTCGGTCACGCGGGCACCGACCTCGCGGCAAAGGCCAAGGCGTTCCACATGCGGGTACTCGGATGCCGTCGGCGCCCCGAGATCGCGGTGCCGAACGTCGACGAGATGTTCAGTCTGGACCGGCTGCACGAGTTCTTGGCCCAGTCCGACGTCGTGGTCGTCACCGCGCCGCGCACCCCCTTGACGGCGGGCGTGTTCAACGACGCCGCGTTTGCCGCGATGAAGGACACCGCGCACTTCATCTGCATCTCGCGTGGCGGGATCGCGGACGATGACGCGCTGCTGCGCGCGCTGCAGGACGGAACGATCGCGGGCGCCGGCATCGACGCGCACGGCATTGAGCCCTTGCCAGAGGACAGCCCGTTCTGGGGCGCGCCGAACACGATCGTCACGCCGCACAACGGCGCTACGACAGCCGCGACCGCCAGTCGAGGCTTCGAGATCTTCATCGGCAACGTCGAACGGTTCGTGCAGGGCAAAGACCTCAGCAACGTGGTCGACAAGGTCGCCGGGTACTGACCCGGATCCGCTCAGGAGGGAACGAAAGAGTGGTCAGTCACAACGAAGTGTCGCAGACCCTCGCGATCGATGATCGCGAGGAGCTTCCCACCCGCGTCAGTCCGCCGCCGGTCGACCCGCCGCGCGGCAGACGCAGAACGAAGCCGTCACGCTGGGCGCCGTGGTTGTTCCTCGCACCGTGGTGCATCGGGATGCTGACGATCACACTCGGGCCGATGCTCGCGTCGCTCTTCCTGTCGTTCACCGACTACAACCTGCTCGGTCGGCTGAACTGGATCGGACTCGACAACTACGTTCGGATGCTCACGGACGACGAGCGGTTCGTGAGCTCGGCCCTCGTCACCATGCAATACGTGCTGGTCTCAGTACCGCTGCAGCTCGCCTTCGCGCTCGCGATCGCCGTGCTGCTGAACACCGGCCTTCGCGCCCTGCCGTTCTACCGCTCGGTGTACTACCTGCCGTCGCTGCTTGGATCAAGCGTCGCGGTGGCGCTGCTCTGGCGCCAGATCTTCGGATCGGATGGACTGGTGAACCAGGCGCTCCAAGGGCTCGGATTCGAGGGTCTTCCGAACTGGATCGCGACACCTGAGTATGCGCTCGGCACCCTGATCGTGCTCAATGTCTGGACGTTCGGTTCGCCGATGATCATCTTCCTCGCCGGTCTCCGTCAGGTACCAGAGGACCTGTACGAGGCCGCATCGGTCGACGGCGCGAGCTGGTGGCGCAAGTTCGTCAGCATCACGCTGCCGATGCTGAGCCCAGTGATCTTCTTCAATCTCGTGCTGCAGATGATCAACGCGTTCCAGGCGTTCACGCAGGCATACGTCGTGTCAGGCGGCTCGGGCGGCCCGCTCGACTCGACCCTCTTCTACACGCTGTACCTCTACCAGCAGGCGTTCACCAACTTCAACATGGGGTACGCGTCGGCGATGGCGTGGGTGCTGCTCATCGTCATCGGGCTATTCACCTGGCTCGCGTTCGGCACCTCGAAACGCTGGGTCTTCTACGCGGGGGAGAAATGATGATGACGAACCTGAAGACCCACGAGCCCCGCACCGATTCCCGCCGCGAGCGAGTCACCTCGACGCGCGACCGGCCCGAAATGATCCGCAGGCGACGACGGCGCGCGCTGAGCCGAGCCTTCGCGCATGTCGGTGTCATCGTCGTCGGGCTGCTGATGATCTACCCGCTGTTGTGGATGGTCGCGAGCTCATTCAAACCGCAGGAGCTGATCTTCTCGGAACCGGGATTGCTCCCGACCGAGTTCACCCTCGACAACTTCGTGAGCGGATGGGATGCCATCGGCGTTCCGTTCGGCGCATTCTTCTTGAACTCGTTCCTCGTCGCCGCGTGCGCGGTGGTCGGGAACCTGTTCTCGTGCTGCTTCGCCGCCTATGCGTTCGCGCGGCTGGAGTTCCGCGGCAAGAAGATCTTGTTCGCGTCGATGCTCGGCACGATCATGCTGCCGTTCCACGTGGTTCTCGTGCCGCAGTACATCATGTTCCAGTCGATCGATTGGACGAACACCTACCTGCCGCTGGTCGTCCCAAAGTTCCTCGCGGTCGACGCGTTCTTCATCTTCCTGATGATCCAGTTCATCCGCGGCCTCCCGCGCGAACTGGATGACGCGGCGACGGTCGACGGATGCGGACCGATCGCCGTGTTCTGGCGGATCATCCTGCCGTTGATGCGCCCGGCAATGGCCGTGGCGGCCGTGTTCACGTTCATCTGGACCTGGAACGACTTCCTCACGCCGCTGCTGTACATCACCGACCGCAACCTCTTCACCGTCCCGATCGCGCTGAACGCGTTCATGGATTCCACCGGCGCTTCGCAATGGGGACCGATGTTCGCAATGTCGGTCCTCTCGCTGCTGCCTCTGTTCGTGGTGTTCCTGCTCGCGCAGAAGCAGCTACTCAAAGGCATCGCGACCACCGGACTGAAGTAGACCCCTCCTGTGCTGGCCGACCTCGCGTTGCGCCGGCGTCCCCATCGCATTCCTGCACGACCATCTCGACCCCACCCACCTCGGCACCGCTGCCGAAGAAAGGAACACCGATGTTCACATCACAGACACGACGCACCGCGGGGCAGCCCCACCCTCGCTATCGCGGCGGCCGCGTCGCGGCTGCCGCAGCGACCGTTGCGACGTTCGGACTGGTTCTCAGCGCCTGCGGCGGAAATGGAACCGGCTCCGGCGACGGCACAATGGAGCTGCAGGTCGCACTCTGGGGAGACTCTGACCGCGCCGCGCTCTACGAGGCCGCGGTCGAGATCTTCGAGGAGGAGCACGAGAACGTCAGCATCGATCTCCAGTTCGCCGACCTGACGCCCTACTTGGAACGACTCGCGACGTCCGCCGCCGCCGGCGATCTGCCAGACGTGATGTTCATGCGCGACACCCATCTCGGCCGATACGGATCGTCCGGCGCACTGCTCGACCTCGGCGAGTACATCGGAGACACGATCGACACCGACGACCTCGGCGAGACCGCTGCGGCAGACGGTACCGTCGGCGATGGCGTCTACGGGCTGCCAAGCCACTACGTGGGCCAGGCGACGCTGTACGACGCGGCGCGACTGGCAGAGGTCGGTGTCGATCCCGCAGAGCTCGACACCTGGGACGGGTACGCCGAAGCGGCACGTGCCGCAATGGACACTGCCGATGGCTACTACGGGACTGTCGACCCGACGACCGGCTCGACACATCGCCACTTCGAATCGTGGATCCGGCAGGCCGACGAGGAACTGTTCACCGACGAGGGCGAGATCGGTTTCACGGCCGAGACCGCTGAATCGTGGTTCCAGTTCTGGGCCGACCTGCGCGATGCGGGTGCCGCTCCGCCGGCGGACATCCAGAAGGAGAGCGAAAGCTCCGGCTGGACGAACGACCTGATCGTGACCGGGCGCGCCGCGCTCCGCCCGTCATCGACCAACCACCTCACGATCGTGCAAGACCTCACGCCGAACGACATCGGGCTCGCGGGTGTTCCCGCCTCGCCGGATGCGTCCGAAGACTGGCGCTTTTTCCCGCCGATCCTGCTCAGCGCCGCGGCCAACACGGACCACCCTGAGTTGGCGACGGAACTGATCAGCTTCCTGATCAACAACGTGGATGCCGCGGTCGAGACCACGCTGAGCCAAGGAGCACCGTCATCCGCAGCGGTCCGCGAGGCGTTGCTGCCCGAGCTGACCGAAGACGAGACCAAGTTCATCACCCAGATCTCGGAGGAGCAGGAGTTGCCGCAGCGATCGTTCCCGATTCGGCCGGAGGGTGCAGAGGCATTCAACGCCGAGATCACCCGCGCCGGTGAGGAGATCGCCTACGGCCGTCTCAGTGTCGAAGAAGCCGTCGCTCAGCTGATCCGGAATGGCGAACGAGTTCTCGCCGAGAACAATGGCTGACGCGAACGGGGGCGCTGAGACCGGCACCTCGACATGTGCCTTCTGCGAGGCCGACGTCGCGGATGCGCCACCCCGCGAGCGTGCGCACGCGACAGGACTCTGGCGGGTCACCGCTCACCGGAGCGCATTGCCCGGCTGGATGCTGCTGATGCCACAACGTCATGTGGAATCGCTCGCGGCACTTACTCCCACGGAGGCGGCGGAGCTCGGCCAGCTCCTGCGCGAGGCATCCGTTGTGCACGTCGACGAGTTCGGTGCGCAGAAGACGTACGTGATGCAGTTCGCTGAGGGGGTGAAGCACGTACATTTCAGCCTCGCGCCACGGATGGCCGATCTGCCGACCGAACGACGTGGAGCAAAGGTGTCTGCGTACAACGCCGAGGACGAACCGCTCTCCGACGCGGAGCGCGACCAGCTGGCACGGCGCATCGGACGTGCCTGGCCCGCACCCCACCCGAACGGGGACGAACAGAGCTGAGCCGTCCCGAGACTCGTTGCTGGAGCCGGTCTCGCACCTCGCGACGGCGGGACGTTCCCACCGCTCGGGCGTCCCTCACTTGGGCGCCCGAGCGGTGCTGCCCCTGATGACGAGTTCTGGTGCGTGCAGTTCCGGGCGTTCTCCCGGCGCCATTCCGAGCACGTCAAGGATCTCCCACGCGACCGCTCGACCGCGCATCACGCCGTCGCGCTTGACGGTGCTGAGTTGCGGCTCAACCCACTCCCCCATGGGCAACCCGTCGAAGCCGACGATCGAGACATCCTCCGGAACCCGGAAGCCGTCGAGCTTCGCCGCGCGCATCCCTGCCATCGCCATGGGATCTGATGCGTAGACGACCGCGGTCGGACGGTCGGGCGAGCGGAGCAGTCGCAGGGTCTCCTGCGCTGCTTCGTCTGGGGAGTAGCTCGTCACCGTGACGGTGCCGACGATGCCATCATGCTGCGCGACCGACTCATCGAAGGCCTGACGCCGGATGTGCGCGGCCACGCGCGTCTCATCACCGCCGACATACGCGATGTGGATATGACCGTGACGGATCAGGTGTGCGACCGCAGCGTCCATCCCCGCGCCCGGCGGGTCGACATCCACGTGTCGGAAAGGAATCGGTGCGGCCGGTGTCCCGAGCAGCACCGTCGGCATCCGTGCCTGTTCGAGCATCTCGAATCGGCGATCGTCGACGACGCTGTCGGTGAGGATCATCCCGTCCACGCGACGACTCGAGGTGAGCCGGCGGTAGAAGGCGAGTTCGTCTTCCTGGTTCCGATCACGGAGATACAGCAACAGGCCCAGATCGAGCGGACTCAACACCGCCTCGATGCCGGCGATCACCGCCGACGACATCGGCGGGATGGCGATCACGTCGCGCGAGCGATAGACCACGAGGCCGATGGCGTTGGTGCGGGCGCTCCTGAGGGCGACGGCAGAAGAGCTCGGCGACCACCCCAGCTCGGCAGCGGCCGCGCGAATGCGCTCGGTCGTCGCCTTCGAGATGTGGCCGTTTCCATTGAACACCTTCGACACGGCAGAACGAGAGACACCGGCGGCCGCCGCGACATCTGCGATCGTCGCACGGCGATGCCGCTGCGCCGTCTCCGGGGTGTTGGTCTCGGCCATCCTGGCTGCTCACTTCCTCACGTCGATGTGGGTGAACGGTCTTTCACCGCCTCGGCGCTGCCGACGCCTCCTTAGAGCGCGATGTTTCCGCTCGATCGTCGGGTTGAAGGGAACGATACACCCATTGCCGAGGAGTGACGACGCAGGCCGCCCGATCACGGCAAGACTGAACTCACTGCGTGGCGATCTACTCCGATCAGTTCGGCGGCCGATCGCAGTCGTCGAGCGAGACGACGGGGTTCGCGTGGCGAAGAGACGTCGCCCGCCTCGATACGCTCCTGGCGACGCCACCGATGCGGAACGGTGATGCGATCCGCCGGCACACGATCGTGCGTGAGAACGCATAGATGAGCCATCACACAGCCCAGGGCTCACGGGTGTCGTGGCGCTGCAGTAGCCACTCGGAGCCGCCCGCAGCAGCCCGCTTGAGCGCTTCCTCAGCCGCAGGCAACGTCCGCACCTTCCTCACAGCGGCGGCCTTCTCCACATTCAGCCGGCGACGCGTCATCGGATTCCCGGCGTGTTCGCTCGACATGCCTCCATCGTGGTTTCCAAGGTCAGGAGTCTCCATCAAACTCAGGGCGCTTCACTCAGCGCCTCGGGTGAGTACTCCAGAGATCAGAAGCTGCACGAGGTGACTGGCGTCGTACTTCGGATCGTGTGATGCGCCAATGCAGAGGTTTCCGATGCCTTTGAGAACGTTGTATGGATCGGCTGTCGGAGCAGCACCAACGGATTCGCTTGCTGCGTCCAGGAGTGTTCCGCACACAGGCACGAGACGCCCAACGAAGTAGGCGTGTAACGCGTCAGATTCTGTATTCTCTGCGCGCAAAGCGCCTGCGAGCCCATGTTTGGTAACGAGGAAGTTCACGAACAGTGCGACCCACGCTCGTAGTGCTACTTCCGGAGTCTCACTCTCGGCCAGCAGGCGCGGACCTGCGTCTGCGCATGCCTCGACCTGGTGTCGGTACACGGCCACGACGAGTTCTGAGCGTGTCGGGAAGTGACGGTAGATCGTTCCCACCCCCACGCCAGCCTTTTCTGCGATCTGTCTCACAGGAGCGTCGACGCCGGATGCCACGAACACCGCTGCCGCCGCGTCGAGGAGCGCTTGCTGACTCGCACGAGGTCGGCCTACGTGCGCAGTCGCTCCGTCTAGCTGCTGCTCCCCTTCAACGTCAGTCACGCGCTCATCCTCATCTCTCGCTGCCACACACTTGCATAACGGAACGACGTTCCGTATTGTTTTGGAACAGCGCTCCGATAAGAAGTATCGCAGAGTGCGCCCTTCGAAAGGAACTCCCGGATGGTCTCATCACTCACCCAGGCTTTGGACGACATCGTGAAAGATGGTGATCCAGTCATCTCAGTCGCCCCCGTTCGATTGTCCGCCCCGGATCGACCGGTTCCGCTCGACGTCCGAATCTCTGCGCCGACGTCGGGCACAAACCTTCCGATCGTGTTGTTCTCCCACGGCAACGGGTGGAACCTCGACGGATATGCACCCCTGACCGCGTTCTGGGCTTCCCGCGAGTTCATTGTGATCCAGCCCACGCACCTGGACTCGCGCCGCAACGGATTCGGATTCAACGACCCCGTGTTCCCAACGATCTGGACCGAGCGAATCGCAGACCTCACACGCATCCTGGACCAACTCGACACAATCGAACAAGCGGTACCGGGCCTTGATGGTCGCATCGACCGTAGCCGCGTCGCTGTCGCCGGTCATTCGTGGGGTGCGCAGACCGCGCAGACACTCCTCGGTGCACGTATCTTCGATGAGTCAGGCCAGGTCGGTTCGAGTATGGCTGACAGTCGCGTCACGGCAGGCATCCTGTTTGCCGCAACCGGTGTCGGGGGCGATGATCTACATCCGTTCGCGCAGGCGAACTTCCCGTTCATGCGTCCCTCGTTTCAGGAACTCACAGTGCCAACCCTTGTCATCGCGGGCGACCGTGACCAGTCCAAGATGTCAAGCCGCGGACCGGACTGGTTCACCGATGCCTACACGCACAGCCCCGGCGCTACTGACCTCCTCAGCTTCTACGGAGCTGAGCACTCCCTCGGCGGAATCGTCGGATACGAAGTTGCCGAGACCACCGATGAGAACCCAGAGCGAGTTGCGATCATCCAACAGATGACCACTGCCTACCTTCGATCTGCTCTGCACATTGATGCGAGCAGCTGGCCCGCAGCACGCAACGCGTTCAAGAACAGCACGAGCCCCATCGGCCGCTCTGACAACAAATAGCAGTCGCAGTTCGCTCGTCGATCTCGTACCTACCTTTGACTCGCCCCGGCGTGTCCGGAGATTGGATTCCTTGGAAGGATCAGTCTCCGGACACGCCGGGGCGAGTCAGGGCGCAGCAAAGTGGGTGCTGGAACCCGTATCGCAAGTGTCGCCCGGACAGTACTTGGGCGGTTGCTTGCTGAAACGGCTCTGTAGGGCGCAGCCGACGCAGATGCCGAACGCGGTCTCGAGGAAGAGCAGAGTGAGACAGGAGCCGCAGAGCGCGAGGGGGATCCAGAGCGGTGCCGCGAACAGGCCCATGCTCGCGCAGGCGACGAGGGCGAGGCCGAAGCCCAGCCACCATGCGAGCTCCTTCTGCGGTGCGCCGACCCATTCCGGGCGCTGCCCTTTCACCGCAAGGCGGCCGAGCATCAGCGTGGGCGACCAGCGGTCACCTGCGGTCACACGCAAAAGCATGTCGATCATGAAGAACATGCCGAAGGGCTGCAGCGGCTGTGCCGAGCCGGTGAAGAACGCCGTCGCGAATGCGGCCCCGCCCAGCAGGAACATGATTCCCGCGGCCGCGCGCACAGCCCGCTCGTCGATGACGGGGATCGCGTGCCCGGGGACGACTCGGCCGATGCGCGAGGCTCGGGTTTCGGCGCTTGAGGCGTCAGCGATCATTGGAGGCGTCTTCCGTTTCAGGCTGAGGTGAACAAGGACAGGAACGCAGGGGCTTCTTGGACGAGCACGAAGGCTCCCATTACGAGCACGAACACGCCGAACCCTTTACGGAGCGCGCGTCCGGGGATGCGCCCGGCCAGGGCGACGCCCGCGAACGACCCCGCGACGGCGGTCGCCGTGAAAGCGAGCACGATCGGCCAGTGCAGCTGCACCGACAACAGGTAGCCGCCGAGTCCCGCGAACGACTTCATCGCGATCACGAGCAACGAGGTGCCCACCGCGATCGCCATGGGCAGGCCGCCGAGCAGGTTGAGCGCGGGGACGATGAGGAAGCCACCACCCGCACCGACGAGGCCCGTGGCGATGCCGACGAGCAGCCCGTCGATGAGGATGCGCAAGATCGGCCTCGGGTGATCCGCAGCGCGCGCCGCGCCGCCGCGATCCTTGCGACCGCGGATCATGGCGGTCGCGGTGACGATCATCATGATGGCGAACAGGATCATGAGCACCACCCCGGGGATGAACCCGCCGAGCAGGCCGCCCGCGAACGCGCCGGCCATGCCCGCGATACCGAACAGGGCCCCGGTCTTCCAGCGCACACGTCCCGATCTGGCGTGGCCGATCATGCCGACCGCGCTGGTAGCGCCGACGATGAAGAGAGACGCGGCGATCGCCTCGCGCGGTTCCATCCCCATCACATATGCGAGGATCGGGACAGTGAGGATCGATCCGCCGCCGCCCAGGAGCCCGAGGGACACGCCGACCAGCGCCGCCAGAGCGAGCGCGATGACGATCAGATGGGGTTCCACTCGGACTCCTGAGTGCGCCGGTCAGGCGGTGACGGGCTGGTTGCCGGGGCGCGCTGCCCAGGCCGCGTAGCTACCGTCGAGTTCGGCGATGTCATACCCCTGACGGCGCAGCGCGCTGGCGGCGACGCTATTGCGTACACCGCTCTGGCAGTAGGTGACGATCGTGCCCGCCTCCGGTGCGGGCAGCAGGTCGAGGTTCCAGAGCACGCGACCGCCGGAGAGCTGCTTGGCATCTGGCAGGTGGCCCTCAGCGTACTCGGTGCGGTTGCGCACATCGAGCAGCATCACCCCGTCAAAGCCGTCGAGAGCCTCCGGCTGCACGAGCTTCGGCTTGACGAGTTCGAGGCCGTCGAGTGAGGTGATGTAGCCGCGTACCGTGTCGATGCCGACCCGCATCAGGTGGTCGCGCATCTGCTGCGCCTCTTCGAGCGAGCCGGCGAGGAGCACGAGCGGGCGATCCTCGATCTGCGGATCATAGACCCACGCGCCGTAGCTCGCGGCCTTCGCGACGCCCGGGATGTTCAAGGAGCGCTCCACGGTGCCCTCGTGCACCTCGCTGTTGTGGCGGGTGTCCACGAAGATCACGGAGTCCGCTTCGAGCGCCGACCGGAGCTCGCCTGCCGTGTACTCGATGAGGTCGGGAACATCGCCGATGACGGCGGGGCCGATCTTGTTCTCCATCTTCATGCGGCCGAAGTAGGCGTGAGCATCCGGCTGACCGCTGAGCAGCTCGTCGACGAAGCCCTGCTCGTCGTTGTTCTCGAGATACCGGCTCCACCAGGAGAAGTTGCGCTCGTAGCCGACCGTCGACGCGGGGATCGCGCCGAGCGCTTTGCCGCATGCCGAACCGGAGCCGTGCGCCGGCAGCACCTGCACATAGTCGGGCAAGGTGAGGAAACGGTCGCGCAGGCTCGCGAAGAGATCCTTCGCGCCCTGGAAGCGGGTGTCGACGAAGCCGGCGGCCTCATCGAGCAGGTCGGGGCGACCCAGGTCACCGACGAACACGAAGTCCCCTGTGAGTATGAAACCCGGCTCGCTCGCCTGAGCACCGTCCGTGATCAGGAACGAGAGATGCTCCGGGGTGTGCCCCGGCGTGTGCGAGGCCTCGACGGTGATGTTACCCAGCCGGATGCGGTGGCCGTGCTTCATGCGCACCGCGCCGTCGAAATCGGGGCCGTACGTCCAGTCGGGTCCGCCCTCATCGGAGACGTACATCTGCGCGCCCGTCCTGGCGGCGAGTTCGCGGGTGCCCGAGAGGTAGTCGGCGTGGATGTGCGTCTCGGTGACGGCGACGATTCGCATCTCGTTCTTCTCGGCCACGTCGAGATAGACGTCGAGGTCGCGGCGGGGATCGATGACGATGGCCTCGCCCCTCGCCTGGCAGCCGATGAAATAGCTCGCCTGTGCGAGATCCTCGTCATAGATGCGTTCGAGCAGCATGATCAGTTCTTTCTCGAGTGATGTAGTGATTCAGGAGTCAGTTGCAGGTGCAGCGGTCGGCCTCGGGTACGCCGTAGAGGGCATCCTCGATGTGCTCGCCGCAGCCGGTCCAGGTGGGCCTGCCGCAGGCAGAGCAGGTGATTCGTGCGCACACAATGAGGGTCCTTTCTGACGATGTGCTGGATGGATGAGTGGATCTCAGCCGGTTTCAGGAGGCGGGCTGCGTGCCGCGCTCGGCGATCTGCCGACGCACGTCGTCCATATCGAGGTCACGGGCGCCCTGGATGAGCTGGTCAAGCTGCGCAGGAGGGAGAACCCCAGGCTGGGCGTAGACCATGATCCCGTCGCGGAACACCATGAGAGTCGGGATCGAGCTGATGCGGAAGCTCGCTGCGAGCTGCTGCTCGGCCTCGGTGTCAACCTTGCCGAACACAATGTCTGGATGCTGCTCGGAGGCGCGCTCGAAGGTGGGGGCAAATGCCCGGCACGGCCCGCACCACGCCGCCCAGAAATCGACGAACACGATGCCATCACCGTTCACGGCACCCTCGAAGGTGTCCAGCGTCAGATTCCTCGTAGCCATTGCCTGTTCCGTTCCTTCTCTGCGGTTTAGCGGCCGAACAGGCGGGAGAAGAACCCGCCCCGGTTTGCCTTCGCGGCATCGATTTGCGCCTGAGTGTGCTTGCCGTTGCACCAGTCCGATGCGGGCACGCCCGCCTTCACCATCGCGACATGCTGCCCGCATCCCGCCCAGGTCGTCTTCCTGCAGGTTCGGCAGGTCGTCGCTCGACACATCACGCTCTCCTTGGTTCTAGATACCCCAGGGGGTATCATGCGGAATAGATTAACTATACCCGTGGGGGTATCCTGTTCGTCAAGCCAGGTCGTTTCAACACAGTGAAGGAGGCAGAGGTCATGGGGCATGAGACAACAGCAGACCCTATTCCTGCTCAGCATGATGCGGAGGCGAAGCGCAAAGTGGTGAACCGCTTGCGTCGTGCACACGGGCAGCTCGCCGCGGTCATCGCCGCGGTGGAGCAGGACGCGCACTGCCGCGATGTGGTGCAGCAGCTCTCCGCCGTCTCCAAGGCGCTCGACCGGGCGGGGTTCCTTGTGATCTCCAGCGCGTTGAAAGAATGCTTGAACCACCCAGGCACGGAGGGCGCCCCCGATCAAGACGAACTCGAGAAACTCTTTCTCACGCTCGCCTAGCCGTCGGCCTCAACCTAACCCGCGGGGATTTCCATCACATTGGGCTGACCCCGTTTCGTAGGTCCGGTGGTTCTGAGAGTCGTCCTGTCGCCCGCGGTTGTGGGCAGGGAGACTGGTCAGATCATGTCGAACAGCAGGAAGCGTCACACCCCGGAACAGGTCGTCCGCAA
>DXDC01000084.1 GCA_019115685.1 Candidatus Agrococcus pullicola | reverse complement strand
CACTCGAACCACAGCGGGCAAGACGGCCGCCACAACCTACGTCGTACCGGCAGTCGTGCTGCTCATGTCCTGGTTCTTCCTCGCGGAAGTCCCGACGCCGGTGATGCTGGTCGGCGGTGCGCTCTGCCTGGCGGGCGTGTTCATCACGCGGCTGCCGTCGCGTCGCGGCGCACGAAAGGTGCGAGACTAGCGGCCGTCGCCGTCCCGCTCTTCGCGCTGCGCTTTGCGTCGCCTGAGGTAGTAGACGAACAGCGCAGCGGCCACGAACGCCATCGCCGACCCCGCTAGGCGGTCTTCCGGCTGCGTGAAGATGACGTACAGCGCATACAGGAACACGACACCGGAGATCACCAGCAGAATCACGATTGCGCCATTCGCTCGCGCACTTGGGCCAGCAAGCGCTCGGAGGAGCTCAACCGAGCAGAGTCGGCGGATGCCCGGCCCGCCTCCACCGCTCGCACGGCGGCCTCCTCGGCTGCCTGCAAATCCCCGGAAGCGAACACGATGCGGGCCTCGGCCTGCGCCGCGAAAGCCGTGAGCTCTCTGTGTCGAGTCTGCCCCGCCAGCTCCTTTGCAGCCTCGAGGTCTCGATTGGCGTCGTCGACTCGCCCCTGCTTCATCGCGAGCACGCTGCGCGATGTCGTCAGGAACCCCAGCTGCACCTGATGCTGCAGCTTCTTCGCGATTTCGACACCGCGCTCACTGATTTCGAATGCGGTCTCCAGGTCGCCGCTCTCGGTCAGCGCATCCGTAAGGTTCAGGCTGAGCGCGAGTACTTCGCGGTCGTAGCCCAATTCCTCGGCCCGCTCGATGGCATCGAGGCCGAGCTTGGTGCTCTCACCGACCTTCCCGGCACGATTGAGCACCTCGACGAGGTTGACGATCACGGGAAACTCGAGCCTGTCATCGGGGCCGCTGCGGACGTGAGGCAACAACTCGCGAAATGCTTTCTCTGCGCCGGGCAGGTCGTTCGCCAGTGCGGCGGCGGTGGCCTGCGAGTTCTTGACCGACATGAGCGACGGGATGACCGCCGGGTCGTCGATGAGCGCTATGCAGAGGTCTTCCGCCCACTTCAGCGGCAGCGCGGCCTCCTCGCTGCGGCCGAGCCGGAAGACCAGCAGCGCGGCTTCGCGCGTGAGCGCACGCATCTGCTCCCAGCGATCCTCGTGCTGCTCCGCCACAGCTCGCGTTCTGCGCTGCAGCTCGAGCGAGGCTTCGCCGTCGTTCCCGACCAGGCCCAGGTAGTACATGAGCGTCGAGAGCCGGGATGCGCCGGTCAGGTCGCTGTTGTCGACGGTTTTGGCGGCGGTGGAGAACACTGCGGCGATGTGCGTGTCGAGCCAGTGGCGGGCATCCGAGGGGTCGAATTCGACGATTGCGAGTTCGTTCAACCAGGGCACTCTGTGCGTGCCGAGTATCTCGAGCGACAGCAGCACCGACGCTGTCGTTGTCGTGATGCCCTCGACATATCGGTTGAATGACTGCTGCAGTTCCGATGGGGGAGTGCTTTCGTGCGCATTCGCGGTTGCGAAACTCCGCACGAAATCATGCATCGACCATGCCTCGTTCGAAACGCGAACGAGGCCCGCCTGCGCCAACCGTTCGAGTATCCGACGGCTGGGCTCGTCAGCGTCCCCGAGCAGCCATCGCGCCTGGTCGAGGTCTCCCTGCGTGCCGGGCAGGAGCGCCAGCTTCGTGAGTGCCGAACGCAGCTCGGCCGGCAGCGCCGCGTAGGAGCCCCGGATGCGCTGGTGCAGCGGATCGAAGGCGTCTCCCTGCCGTTCGAACGCGGCAGCGTGATCTGCCATGGTCCAGTTCGGTCGTTCGCGGATGCGCTTCATTGCCACCTCGAGCGCGAGAGGAATGCCGCCACAGCTTCCCACCAGGGAGGCGGCGCCGGGCTCGTCGCCCTCGATGTCGAGGAGCGCGAGGGAGTCGTCGTGGCCGAGTGGATCCAGCTGGAGTTCGTTCGGAATCCCGAGCGGCCGGCGGCTCGTCACCAGCACTCGCGCTCCTTCGCGGTGGACCGGCAGGAACGGCTTCACTTGCGCAGCGCTCACGGCGTCGTCGAGCACGAGCAGCACCCGTCTGGATGCGAGCCTGCGTTGCAGCTCTTCGGTAACCCTGGTCGCCTCGAACGTGTGCTGCCATCGGTCCAGCAGGGCCCGTGCAAGTGCTTCGGGGTCCACGGGCGAAGTGGCCTCCGAGTGGCCGCGCATCGACACCCACAGCGCTTCTTCGAACTCCGCAGTCAGGTGCAGCGCTACGCGTTCCGCCAGTGCGGACTTCCCGATGCCGGGGAGCCCGACGATGCTCGACGTTGCCGATCGCCGCAGGTGTTCGGCAGCGATGCGCAGCTCTTCCGATCTCCCCACGAACCGTTCGATCGAAGGAGTGCGGCCCAGCTCGACGATTTCCGGGAGGTGCAGCGGGCCGGATGCCGTCAGCCGGAGCGCGGCATTGCGCCATTGACGAGGGCGGGCGGCCTCGACATCCAACGCTGCGACGATGTCTTCGATCAGGGCCGCATCGAGCCGCTTTCGATTCGGCTTGAATGCCTCGTACACCGTCGACTTCCCGGGCGCCGCGTGCGAGGAGGGGAGTCCGCGTGCCGTCCGAATCGCTCCGATGCTGCTGGCGATTTCGGCGTAAGAGGGGCTGCCCGCTTGCGTGCGCAGGCGCTGCAGGGCCGCAATGAACTCAGGTACCGTTTCGATCTGCTCGATGGCAGGAACCACGACCCCTCCGTCCCGTAAGCGCACCGTGCGCAGCCCGAGACTTAAAGGTACCAGTGGCGCCGGTTCGCTTTCGGGCGCCGCAGCGGGGCCCTACGCGCGCAGCAGGTGCGACCAGGTGATCGGGCCGACCGTGCCGTCGACTTCCAGGCCGTTCGAACTCTGGAACGAGCGCACTGCCGACAGCGTTGCCGGTCCGAAGGATCCGTCGACAGCGAGACTACTGCCCCGGTTGTTGAGCAGCCCCTGCAGCGAGGAGACCGCGGTCGAGGATGCGCCGTTTTTGAGTGTCGGCGTGAGTGC
>DXDC01000083.1 GCA_019115685.1 Candidatus Agrococcus pullicola | reverse complement strand
AGACCGTCGACGGACTGCTGACCAACCCGGACACCGGCACCATCGCCGAGAGGCTTGTCCCCCTGGCGGAGGCGTTGAAATCGATGAAACGCGCCAACAGTGGAATGACCTGGATCCGCCAGCGGCACGTGACCGACTTCCTGAACCAGCTGGCCTCCCTCCCGGAGCTCACGCACGAGGCGATCGATGCGCTTCCACGCTCACGCACCCGCGACTACGTGCGCGGGCTCCTGATCGAGCACGGTGTCCTGCCCCGACGTGACGAGCTGCTTGTCCGCTACCAAGACTGGGCGGACACAGCACTGGAGAGGCTGACCGAGGACACCCACCGGGCCGTCATTGACCGCTATGTCCACTGGCACCATCTGCGGCGCATGAATCAGATGGACCCCGTCCCCCACGGCACCTTCCTGCGCAGCAAGCAGACCGTCACCGTCGCGATCAACTTCCTCAACTGGCTCGGCGAGCGCGACATCACGCTCGCCGACGTCGGCCAGGGCGAGGTTGACGCCTGGATCGCCGGCGGGCCGACCACTCGACTGCTCGTCGATCGGTTCCTCGGCTGGGCCATGAACACCAGAAACGCCCCACAAGGGCTCACCGTGCCCCGCCATCGCCGCGGTAACAGCACCAAACTCAGCGCCACCGACCAGGACGCCGCCCTGGATCGCATGGTGGACGGCGACACTCTGACCACACGAGACAAGGCCGCGGCGATTCTGGTCCTTGTCTTTGGCCAACAGGTCCAGGATATTGCCGCCCTGACCTGGGACGACATCTCCGTAACTGAAGACCTGGCGACCATTACGCTCGGCAGCGGCCCGATCGAGTTGCCCACCCCGCTCGACGGGCCGTGGCGTGAACTCCACGCCAAGCCTGGCCACGACCAGACCGCCGCTCACCCGAGAAGCAACTGGGTCTTCAGAGGGCATTCCCCCGGCAGGCACATCGATCCGATGCACCTACGCCTCCGGCTACGAGCCCACCTCGTCAGCGCCCGCGCCGCCAGACTCGGCACACTGCATGAACTCAGCAAAACCGCCCCGGCCGCCATCATCGCCGACGTCCTGGGCTATCACCCCTCGACCATTGAGCGCCACGCCGTCGACGCGGCAAGTACATACGCCGAATACATCGCCTCCGTAAGCGAGCATGGCCAGAGGTGATTCTCCGGGAATTACCGAACAATCGGTAGCAGGGACGTTGTGCTAGCCCTGGGAGGCCGCCGTGGCGGCGTGCGCGCGTAACGCTCTTCGCGAGGGTGCCGGGCCCGTCGGGTCTACTCTCGCGACCAGGCCGCGAGCTGTTCCACGAGGATCCGGTCGCTGTCCTTGAGCGCTGCGGCGTTGGCGTTCGCTGAGCCGCCCATCCGTTCCTCGGCGTAGTCGGACGGCACGTCGAACACGCACCCGGCGTCGGCGTAGGCGAGCACCTCGATGCGGTCGGGTCGGTGCTCGGCGAGCCGGCGGGCGGTCGCCTCCGCGGGTCACAGTAGGTCGTTACCGGGTCTCGCTTGGCGGTAGTTAACTTGAAGGTATGCGCAGCCAGGACGCCGGGGAATTCACGGAGGACTTAATAGTCCGAACGTGGCGAAAACGCCGAGCGGCGGAACGCACGCCTCTTGGAGTCGAAGTAGGTTTTGGGCTTGCCAGTGCAGGTCTTTTGGGCGTTGTCGTAAACCCGGACGAGATCCCGGGGAGTGTGCCGATGGCAGCTGGCGTCGCTGTAGCCATGTTCGGCATCCTCGGACTCCTGGCGTTGATCCAGCTCCGCCGCTCGGGCTCTCGCGGGCATACCGGGAACCTTGACGTCAGCCCCTGGGGCGGTAGCGCGACGCCGTGGTGGCGTTCGCCCACGATGCTGACGCCGGTGCTGTTCGCCGCAGTATTCCTGGGTCGCCCACTCGGGGTGTTTGACCAGCCAGCGGGAATCATCGTGGTTGCCGTCCTTCTTGGGATCAGCACCGCCTGGATGATCCGCGCTAGCGGAATGCAGGATCCTATATACGGCCGCGATCCCGACCAGCCGCCAGTTCTCGGTAGCGACGCTCGTTCAGCCGTAGGGCGGGGCGAACTTGCTCCCGACGTGCTCGAACTCATCGCGCTCCAAGCACACACCAGCGAGCGGAGAATCTCCTGGTGCGCTCGAGTCCTGGACACGAGCGAGGCTGGTATACGCGAACGCATCGCCCGCGGTCGGCGATGGTTGGAGTACCCCGCCACCGACGTGCACAATCCGTCGACGGCCAAATGGGTGAGACTCACGGAGGCCGGCCGTGAAGTCCTTATTCGGCCCTGAATTCTGAGGACCGGCACGCAGGCTGTACTGGTCAACTTGCTGTGCAAGTTGGCGTATTTTTCTGAGGCAGGGAAACGCTGGGGATTTTGGTCCTCCAGAATCACCGGGCAATCGGTAACAGGGGAACGGGTAACGGGAAACGTCTCCTGTTACCGGTATGGAGAGTGCCACAGAGTAATTCGCCGCCCGAGACGCCGCGATCAGGCCTCCTACTCCCGCCTCCCGAACACCCGCTCCTACCAGTTACGCGACACTACGGTGAGGAAAAGCGCTCGACGGTAGCCGACGGTCTCACCGCGCCAGCAGCCCCTTGGCGATGTGGGTCACCTGGATCTCGTTGCTGCCCGCGTAGATCATCAGCGACTTGGCGTCGCGGGCCAGCTGCTCTACCCGGTACTCGGCCATGTAACCGTTGCCGCCGAACAGCTGCACGGCGTCCATCGCCACGTCCGTGGCCGCCTTGGACGAGTACAGCTTCATGGCCGACGCCTCGGCCAGCGACAGGGGCTTCCCTGCCCGGGCGCGCTCGATCGAGTGGAAGACCATGTTCCGCACGTTGATCCGCGCGATTTCCATCTTGGCGAGCTTGAGCTGGATGAGCTGGAATTTCCCGATCTCCTGGCCCCACAGCGTCCGCTCACGCGCGTAGTCGATGCACAGCCGGCGGCACTCCTCGATGATCCCGAGCGCCATGATCGCCACGCCCGTCCGCTCGGCGGTGAAGCTCGACCGCGCCGACTCGCGCCCGTCCCCGCCGCGGCCCTCCTCCGACTCGCCGAGCAGCCGGTCGCGGCCCAGGCGGACGTCGTTGAAGAACAGCTCTCCGGTGGGGGAGCTGTGCAGTCCCATTTTGGCGAAAGGCGCACTCTGGGTCAGCCCTTCCATGCCCTTGTCCAGTACGAAGGTGAGGACCTTGCGATTGCGCTTGCCCTCAGCAGACGTGCCTCCGGACGAACCGCCCGCGGCGCCCTCGTCGAGCTTGGCGTAGACGATCATCACGTCCGCGTACGGGCCGTTGGTGATGAACGTCTTCTGGCCGTTGAGGATGTAGTCCTCGCCGTCGCGCCGCACGTAGGTCCGCATCCCGCCGAACGCG
>DXDC01000082.1 GCA_019115685.1 Candidatus Agrococcus pullicola | reverse complement strand
TGTGCTCGTGCCACCGCACGCGGGCGAGCAGGATCAGGCTGACGGGGCCGATCCAGAGCATCTTGAGCGCTGACCAGATCGCGATGAGCACGATGATGTTGAGCCAGCCCGGCCCGCCGTCTCGGATGATGACGGTTAGCAGGCTCGCGGTGTAGAGGTATGGGATCGCGAGCAGCATTGCCGGGATGCCCCACTTGAGGCCGCGACGGGTGCGGACCTTGTCGAGCACGATATTGGTCGGCATCCATCGGCGCATGAAGGAGCGGATATGGATGCTGGCGAACCAGATGAGTCGGAACATGATGCCTCCAAGCACGTAACTGTGGTGAGGCAGTACGTGTGGAGTGTCCCGAAGGACGGCCCGAAAGGGGCCTACATGGTGAGGGGTGAAGCTGCCTCTGTGCTTCTCACTCTACGCCGCACGTACGACACGCGGTAGCCCCGCGGGCCGTGCTTGGTCGCCGGCGGCGCACCTTGCCGGTGACCGTCCGGGAAGGGGCACAGATCATGGGCAGGCTGGCAGAACAGGTAAGCGGCGAGCGGCAGGCGCGGATGATGCTGTCGATGATCGCCGAGCCCGACGACGCGATCACCGGCCGTATCCTGCACCGGGTTGGCGGGGTCGAGACGTTGCGGCTGCTCGAAGACGAGCAGGCTGCGGTGCCGGAGATGAACCGGGCTGACGCGATCGCCTGGCGCAACCGCGTCGCTCCAAGGATCGAGGACGGCATCCCCGCCCGTGTCGCGGACGCGGAACGAGCCGGCATGTCCACGCTCATCCCGACCGACGCGGACTGGCCGCACGCGTTCAACGACCTCGGCCCCCGCGCCCCGTACCTGCTGTGGATATGCGGGGCGACCTCGTTCCTTTCCGGCGCACTTGCTGATCGCGTCACGATCACCGGCGCCAGAGCCGCCAGCGAGTACGGCACGAATGTCGCCGCGCACCTCGCCGGCGACCTCGCCCAACAGGAGCGCACCATCGTCGCCGGCGGGGCCTATGGCATCGACGCCGCAGCCCACCGGGCGGCACTCGCCACCGGCGGGGGCACCATCGCGGTGCTGGCCGGCGGTGTCGATCGGCCCTACCCGCGCGGGAACGCGGACCTGCTGGATCGGATCGGGGATGTCGGGGCGCTGGTCAGCGAGGCTCCTCCTGGGGAGGCGCCGACGCGGTGGCGGTTCATGGCCCGCGCCCGTCTTCTCGGCACGCTCTCGGGAGTCACGGTGGTGCCGGAAGCGAGCTTCCGCTCGGGTTCCTTGCTCGTGCCGACCGAGGCGCACCGGCATAGCCGTGCTGTCGGTGCGGTGCCCGGCCCTGTCACGTCAGTGACCAGCGTGGGGCCGCACGAGCTCATCAAGCGCGGAGTCGCCCAGGTCGTCTCCGATACGGCAGATGTGACTGCGATGCTCGACTCGCTCGGCGATCCGGCGCGGCTCCTGAATCGGGAGACGCCGGGCCACCAGCTCGCCGCCCCGGCTTCCGGTCCGCCAGCACGGCCGGGGCCTCGCCTGTAGTCCGCCTCACGAAGCAGGCGGAGAGCTCACCACACTCATCAAGGAGAGGTACTCGGCCCATGAGCTGAGGGAGAGCGCACTCCAGCGTTTTTCATCTGACGCATTGGCGGCATGTTTCTGGGTGTTTCAGTTCGCAGCGAGAGCGTCGAGAGGGGCTACGGCCGCGTGGAACCGGTTGCCGACGAGTAGAACGACAATTTTCTTTCTAGCTCTGGAAAACACCACGTAGAGAAGTCGACTTGTCGTGGGAAACGGTTCCGACTCATAGCCCATGAAGTCTCCCTCCCGCAGTACGACGACGGTTGCGTCGGCCTCACGTCCCTTAGTCTGGTAGAGGTTCATCAGCTGGACCTCGCGCGGATTGAGCACCGAATCCGTGAGAGCCGCATAGCTCGCTTCACGAGCTTCCGCGCAGATCGCTGCAACCATCTGACGGTCATCGCGGGCGCTGCTCGTTCGTATGGCTCGTGCATGCATTACCGAGAGCAAGGTCGCCGCTTGTTGCCAGGCACCGGACTTCTGCGGTAGCCCGAGCGCATCATGCGCAGTAGCGGCTACCTCGATTGCCTCCCCAGCGGACGCGACATTGGAAAGACGCTCTCGAAGGGCGCTCAAGCGATCTTGCAAGGTCGTAGGACCTGAACCGTTTATCACCTGGTGCGCGATGGGAGGCGCCTGCCGTCCACGTTGCGCGCTCGTCAGGAACACGGCTACCGCTTCGAGAACGTTCTCCCAGGCGACATCTCCGGTATGGAATTGCACCATCGCGGTCTGGGCATCGAGGGCGGCGGCGAGTGCGTCGCTGAGACCAGCGACTTCATGCTCGATGCCGTCGGCTTCAAGCGCGTCTGAGAGAGCCGCGAGCATATCGTTGTGGTGCGTGAACACTGCCACGCCCATCTCTTCGGAGGTTAGGTCGCTAACGATCCGTGAGACTTGGCTGGTCTCGTCGGAGAGAGGTATCCCGTTTCGGATTACCAGCCTCTCGTCTTGGATTGCGTTTGTGATGGCTTCTGAGTCGAACAGGCGCTGGCGAATGGCGTTGGCGACGGCCGGGATGATCCCAGAGGGATCTCGGAAGGAGGTTTCTGGAAGCACGATCGTGTTATCTGCCCCTGCGGCCGAGCAGGCTTCGTGGATGCGCTCCACTCTGACGCCATCTTCGGCAAGGAATGTA
>DXDC01000006.1 GCA_019115685.1 Candidatus Agrococcus pullicola | reverse complement strand
GGGCGACCAGCTCGCCGCGCGTGCGGAGCGGACGCGTGCCCGACGGGATCCGGTCGATGTCGTCACCCATTCCTAGCGAGGGTGTACCGCGGGCACAGCCCGCCGGGCTACCGTGAGAGCACCATGCGAATCCTGTCGTACAACCTTCGGAAGCACTCCGCCGCGGCTGAGCTCGATGCCAGGGCCGATCGCTGGGACCCGGACGTCATGTGCCTGCAGGAGGCCGACGTCGAGAATCTCCCGAGCCACATCGACGGCCTCCGGCTCGCCGCGGCGACCGACCGCAACCGGCTGGGGCTCGCGATCTACTACCGCGAGAGCTCGTACCACTTCGTCGAGTCCGTCTCGATGGGGCTCAAGAAGTCGCTGCACGACATCGTGCTGCGCCCCGCTCACGAGCGGCTTCTCGGCGTACAGCTGTTCGACATCGATGGTGGCCGCGAGATCACCTTCGCGTCGTTCCATGCGGCCCCGCTGACCGCGCTCAACTCGCTGCGGCGCTCGCAGATCCGGTCGGCCCTGCAGGCGCTTGAGCGGCTCGGGCCCGGCACCCCCACCTTCATGGCCGGCGACTACAACTATCCGGTGTTCAAGGAACGCCTCGGCGACCAGATCCGCGATCACGGCTACGACATGACCCTCAGCGATACGCGCACCTACACGCGATATCGCTTCTTCAAGGGCCACTACGACTTCGTCACGAGCCGTGGGCTGTCGATCGGTGAGGTCGTCACGCTGCCGCAGGGGTCGAGCGACCACCTGCCGATCCTCATCGAGGCCGAGTACCGCCGCGACCGGCGGTAGGGTCACACGCGACGGCGCTCAGTGAGTTCGTCGCCTTGGTGAGCCCGTGCGCCGAGCCAGAGGAGAGGCTGCCACGAGCCAGAGCACGAATCCGACCACGGGGAGCGCGATCTGCACGATGACCCACACGACGCGTTCCAACGGCCGAATGGGCGAGCGGTCGAGAAGCGTCCATGCGACACCGGTCACGATGATCGCGATGACGGCGACGGTGGCGATCGTGTACGACACCGTCCACTCGAAAGGTATCGAAATGTCGTTCATCGGGGTCATCGGTGCTCCCCTCTAGGACGAAGTTGACCAGCCGCTGTCGCCGCCGACGTTGAGCTGCATCCAGACCTCCCACGAGCCCCACGGAGCCGTGACAGTCGACGCCCAGCGCGAATAAGCTGGTGTCGAGTTCTCATAATACTTGCTTTGAATCTCGGATGGTCGCGAGCACGTCGTCGGTATGACGCACTGTTGCCAACCGTTGTAGGTGTCGACGATGTGATCTGGACCGCCCTGTACTGTCGTGTAGTCGGCGAGGAACGCCATCTGAACGGTTCCCCACCAACCTGAGATTGTGCACCCGACAGCGTTCGCGTACCCAGATCCGCTTGAGTAGGTGCATCCCTGAATCGACATTGGACTGACGCCGTCTGCAGGCTCGATCTTCTCGGTCGGTATTTCGGCTGCTGTCACGACGGGTGATCCGTCGGCGAACCATGTCACCGATACGCGATCGCCATCGTCAGCGTAGACGGCGTTACCGTCCTGGATGAATGTGTCGGTACGAACGGGTTCTGCCCCGGGAGTCATTGAGGGCTCTTCGCAGTTGAGGGTGTAGTCGAGGGGCGCCGGCTGGTTCGCGGATAGACGTCGAGGTCTTCCAGGATGGAAGTTCTCACACTCACCGTCCGCCGGAAGACCTCGACTTGCACCACCCTACGTTCGCGACCCCTGACCTCACCACGTTCTGCCGCCTCGACGAGCTCGGCCTCGAAGCCGTCGGACAGCTGCTCGAGCCCGACCGGGCAGTACTTGAGTGCCGCGTCGTCGACGACGATCCGTGGTGTCGGAAGTGCGGCGCTGAGGGTGTGCCGCGTGACACGGTGACCCGGCCGCTCGCGCACGAGCCGTTCGGGCATCGGCCGACGACGCTGCTGGTCCGCGTGCGCCGCTACCGGTGCGGCCACTGCCGCCGAACGTGGCGGCAGGACACGACGAAGGCTGCGGCGCCGCGGGCGAAGATCTCCCGCGGCGGGATCGCGTGGGCACTCACCGCGATCGTAGTCGACCACCTCACCGTCACCCGAGCCGCAGCAGGCCTCGGGGTGTCCTGGCACACCGCGAACACCGCGATCCTCGCCGAGGGCAAGCGGCGGCTCATCGACGATCCCACGAGGTTCGACGGGGTGACCACGATCGGCGTCGACGAGCACGTCTGGCGACACACCCGCCTCGGCGACAAGTACGTGACGGTGATCATCGACCTCACCCCCGCGAGGAACAAGACGGGCCCGGCACGGCTGCTGGACATGGTCGAGGGCCGCTCGAAGCAGGTGTTCAAGCAGTGGCTCGCCGCCCGACCCAAGGACTGGTCGAAGGCGATCGAGGTGGTCGCGATGGACGGGTTCAGCGGCTTCAAGACCGCCGCGGCCGAGGAACTCCCCGACGCCGTCCCCGTCATGGACCCGTTCCACGTCGTCCGCCTCGCCGGCGACGCCCTGGACCGGACCCGGCAGCGCGTCCAGCAGGACACCCTCGGGCACCGCGGCCACGCCGGCGACCCGCTCTACGGTGTCCGCCGCATCCTTCACACCGGCGCGAGCTTCCTCACCGAGAAGCAGACCGCCCGCCTCGACGCGGTATTCGCCGTCGAGGAGCACATCGAGGTCGAAGCGACCTGGGGCATCTACCAGCGCATCGTCGCGGCCTACCGCGAACCCGACAAGAACAAGGCCAAGGAGATGATGCGCGCAGTGATCGACGCCGTCAGCAGCGGCGTCCCCGCCGCTCTCACCGAGATCCGC